>CADBSO010000123.1 GCA_902797395.1 uncultured Spirochaetales bacterium | reverse complement strand
TTTTGAGTGTAAGTCAGACAAGAATCGGAGCGAACAACGGCTGAGAATGGTTTGAGAGTTAAGGTATTTTGAGTGTGAGTCAGACGTGCGGCCGCCCTTCAACTTACAATCACATGTTTGAGAGTTAAGGTATTTTGAGTGTGAGTCAGACAGTTGTGTACCGAATATTCTTGAGGTCGGGTCTGAGAGCTAATGCATATTTGCATTAGCCATGCGGACAGGAGCTGCAAGTCGTTTTGTTTAAGAATCAGCACATGCTTTGCCTTGGTTTGATAATATATTCATGACAGATGTTATATAACGCTAATTTAAGATAGATATATGTATAAATAACACGAATTGAACTGATTTTGGGCGTTTTTCGCGGCTTTGGCGAGGGCGATTTGGAATTAGGAATCCAAATCCGAAAATCGGATGGGTTTTGAAAAAATATAATCTACAAGTTAGAATATGAAGAACTCTTAGGATTGGATATCCGGAGGCTTTTAAAATTTTAAAATATGGAGGTTTTTTCAAAATTCATTTCAAAATGATGAGAAGCCTGTTTTGAACCAGGGCATTCTTCGAGAAAACCGCGAATACTGCGCGAATACTGCATGTATTTGGGGTTTTTGAGAAGAATCCGTCGGATTTATGCCCCGGTTCAAAAGAGCAAGCAGCGTGAAGGAAGGGTTTTTGAAAAAACCTCTATGAAATATGATATGAAGTTTGTTTCGGCTTTCAGGTGGTTTGCGGAACTTGTGCCTTGAGCTGAAAGAGTGGGCAGCATAAAGAAAGGAAGCTTAGCGAATGAAGAAAGCGTTGTGGGTTATAATTTGCATGGTTTCTGTTGCTATGGGTGTGATTTCATGCGGCGGAAGCGTTTTTATGGCGGTGGTTGAGTCAGCCGATTCCCTTGAGATAAGCGTTATGTCTGGTGAGACTGTTAATGAAACTCTGAAGATAAGTCTTTCATCTAATGTTGATCTTGCGGCCAATGCTGTTGAGACGAACGCAGCCGAATGGATATATTTTGGCGATGTGAGGATGAGCGACATCGATGCTGTAAGGGCGATTGCTGTTAGGCCCGAGGTATCCGACGAATTGGAGGGCGGTGTTTCGAAGCGCTTTTTGGAATTGAAGTTTTCAGGAGCGCCGACAGGTGTTTTCGCAAAAGCCAAAGCGTCTAGGATTGTGATTCCGGATGGTGTTCTGAAAGACAAGGGTCAGATTGGCGTTCGCCTTAATGGTGATGTGAGCTTGGAGGTCAGAAGCGGAGCGGAAGTAGTTGAAAGGGAAGGTGATGGAGTCATAATGGCCTTTGATTCGGAGGGTCAGGCGCTAGTCAGGGATATCAGGTTGAGAGGTGTGAAGTTCTCGCAGGGCTTTTCCGATTTGGCGAATGCGGCAGGAGGCAAGGATGTTACGGGCTGGTTCCGTGGCTTGGCGGATGAATCCGAGAGCAGCTGGCTGAAGGCAACTGCAACAGCGGTTAGCGATGATAGGAGCGTGGTAACGGTTTCTTTCGCCAAATCGTCTGAGGCAAGTCTGAGTCCTACAGGGAGAGTTGAGAAGCTTGATCTTGTTATTGACTCCGATTCGCTTGAGGGGGTCCAATCTAAAATTGAAGTTGGCGGGATGCTTGCAGTGTATGTGAGGTCGGATGTCAGAACGCTGAGCATAGGCAATTCCGTAAATATCACAGGGCAGACACAGGTTCCGATAAAGATGAAAACCGTGACCATTTCCATCATTGGGGATGTTATAGCCAGAGACCTCAGCAAAAATGATGCTTCCGTTAATGCTGCGATAAAGCGAATGATCTTCGGAGATGAATACGATGGGGATTTTGATGCGAGGCTTTATACCAGCGCCGCAGCTGGCGCGTCAAGCCTTACTGTTTTGATTTCAGGATATTCGAATACGGCGATTTCGGATTCGGATCCCGGACATAAGCTATCGGTTTTGGTTCCCGAGGATTTTGTGACTGGTGGTGCGATCGCGCTTGCATCTGATGCTCAGGAGAATAGGCTTGAGTTCAATATAGTGACGTCTCCTGTCGGGTCGGTTGTGGCGCAGGATTATTTATCCGGCTTGGTCGGAAGCGACTATGAGGGCGAGCAGTCCTTCCGGATCGTCATAGGACCGGATGGCACTAACGAGAATTCGAAGTTCAAGCCGCTGCCGATTGCGGATGAGGATGATGTTTTTGACGTGTCGTCATGGTTGAATTTGCCGTCGGGGATGCGCGCTTCCGCTAAGTTGGATGCGGTTGGGGCGGAGCCGGACCATTCATCGAGGCTTGTAATAACCGTGTCGGGAACGCCTGATAAGGCTTCTTCCGATAAGCTTCGGATCGTGGTGCCGACGGAATATTATCATGACGGAAAGGGGCAGCAGGGCACGGATTCGGGTCTGGATTTGTTGTGCGCGCCTGATGGTGTGGCTTGGCGCGTCTATGGAGTTGGAGCTGTCGTAAGCACCAGCAAGATCGAAGGTATGGCGGGACAGTTGTGGACATACGGTGCCGGAGAGATCAGAATCGAGATAGAAGGGGATGAGTTCAAACCCATTGCAGCAGGTACCGATGTGATGTCGGATGAATACGCTTCATCTGATCCGAACCTTGAGAAATGGATAAGGCATCAGTCTTTTCCGGCTGGAATTACCATGAAGGTCAGGAATGGGATTGATGATGGCGCAGGCGATGGCAACGGGTCCGGCAAAAATGCGATTGCTCTTGTTGTTGAGGGGACTCCGGCGAGCGGCTTCACGGATAAGATGAGGTTTGTCATTCCTGGCGGCGCGCTTAAGAGCGGCCTTCCGATCGAGGTCGCATGCGGAAAGAATTCCGAGGGCAAGCTGCTGAGGATCGATATAGGTCCTGCGGCATATGTTTCGGATGTGGTTATAACGGGGGTTAAGGATTCTCCGTTCCAGTCGGATCAAAAGATAACGGTGAATTTGATCGGATGCCTTTTCAAAGAGCTGAATGTAACCGATTATATCAATTATAAAACCCATTGGAACATCCTTGTTCCGGACGGACTGGCGGCCGGATTGGATTCTGATGTTTCGGAAAACACGAAGACCGCCGTGTTGAAGATCGAGGGCACTCCGTCCGGTGATGATTATCTCGACGTTCCGATTCGTCTTGAGATAAATAAAAATGATATATCCGTCGACAGCAATGTGGTTGTGACGGAGAATGTCGATGCCAGGATTTTGATTTCAGCTGAGCAGTAGCATTCGGATTTGAAGCATTGCGCGCTTTTCATTTCGTCCGCAAGGGGGTAGAATACAATAATATGGGAAAAATGAGGAACAGTATGGGAAAAATGAGGAACAGTATGGGAAAAATGAGGATTGTTTTGTTTTTGCTTTTGGCGTTGATTGCGCTTTCTCCTGCTATGGCGGAGGATAGGGTTTGCAGTATTGAGATCGATTATTCATACAAGGAAGATGCGGATTCCGCTTTGAGGAAAAGCAAGAAGCTGGAGGTCACATCATATTTCAGCGAAGAGGAGCAACTCGTAAGATATGATTTCAAAGCTCTTGATCGCACCGGTTCCTTATCGGTCATTGATGCGGTTGATTCCGGATTCGTTCTAACCCAAAACATGGACGAGTTTAAGAAGCTCATAGCGGTTTTCGATAAGGCGGCTTCGTGGAAGTCAGCTGTTCGCGGAGCGAATATCACGATATCCGACAAAAGGCCTTTGCGCGATGGTTTGAAGGAGATGCCGGTCAGCTTCTCGTTGTCGGTTGATGTCGCCGGTCTTCTTGGAAATTATTTTGATGTGACTGATTTCATATCGTCTGATTTGAAGAAGACCGAAAATTCGGTTGTGTTTGATCCCTGGTTCGTGAAGAGGGGGGATGAGATCCTTTTGGGAATGAATGTGAGCAAGGTGAACATTGACAGGAAGATCATTGAATCGCTTAGCGGAATTCTGACTCAATTCTATGGGTATTATTCGGGTGCGGGCAGCACGCTTTATGACGGCGGATCGGAGTTTGATCAGCCGGATGGCGCTTTTTCTGATGGCTACGACGAGGATGATTGGGACGACTGGTTCTTTTCCGATCAGGATTCGCAAGCGGAATCCTCTTTTGATGCTCCGGCGGATGATGAGTTTGGGGTTTCCCGTGAATTTGTTGCCGGAACTGATGCGATGGATTTGAGCGGAATGATAGGTCCCATTCTTGAAAGCGCCATATCATCATATGGGCCCGGGATAGAGATAAGCGAGCATAATTTCGATTTGCTGTATCGTTTCCTGAAGGAAACCGAACAGAGCATTTCGGAATACCGGAGCCAAAGGGAAATCCTTGATAGGCTGCTGATATGAGAATAACTTTTTGCGGCGCTGCCCGGACCGTAACCGGGTCATGCTATTTGGTCGAATGCGCCAATATCAGGTTTCTTGTCGATTGCGGAATGTTCCAGGGCAGCGATGAGAACATCTATGAGCGCGATTCGTTTCCATTCAATCCCGCTGACATTTCCTTTGTTCTGCTCACGCATGCTCATATCGACCATTCGGGCAGATTGCCTTTGCTTTTGAAAAAGGGTTTCTCGGGTAAGATCTATTCCACATCATCAACCAGAAAGCTGTCCGAGATAATGCTTTTGGATTCCGCTCATATTCAGGAAATGGAAGCGGAATGGGGTTATAAGAAGGCCAAGCGCGGTTCGGGAAAGGCATATAAGCCGTTGTATGATACGATAGATGCTGCCAAATGCTCGAAAAAATTCGTGAGCGTTCCTTATGGCAAGATCAAAAAAGCGGCGCCTTCGGTTTCATTCAGGTTTCAGGATGCCGGACACCTTCTCGGTTCATGCCATATAGAGGTTTGGCTTAAAGAGGATGGCGTTGAAAGAAAGATTGTCTTTTCCGGAGATATCGGAAACAGGAACCAGCCTATCATAAAGGATCCGACTTTCATAAGCGAAGCCGATTTTGTGGTATGTGAAAGCACATATGGCGATAAGTTCCATTCCGAGGATAGTTCGCGCCTGTCGAGCCTGGATCGCGCCAAAAACCTTGCGCTGATAATTCATAAGACTTTTTTCAGGGGCGGGAACCTTATCATTCCGGCGTTTGCGGTTGGAAGAACGCAGGAGATACTGTATCTTTTGTATCTCATTCACAAGAAAAAGCTTCTTGACTACAATGTTCCGACATTCATTGACAGCCCCCTCGGAATCAAGGCTACGGACATATTCTCCGCATCATCTGTGGAGTGCTACGATCAGGAAGCCAAGAATCTTGTTGCCAAAGGGGAGAACATATTGCATTTTCCGACTCTTCTGGTCGCTGAAACGCAGGATGAGTCTCAGAAGATAAACAGCTTTCCAGATCCATGCGTGATAATCTCGTCAAGCGGAATGTGTAATGCCGGGCGTATAAAGCATCATTTGAAATATAATTTGTGGCGCTCGGAATCGACGGTTCTCTTCACCGGATATCAGGCGGTCGGAACTTTGGGCCGCATGATTGTGGATGGAGCGAAATCCGTGAGGATCTTTGGCGACATGATAGATGTGAAGGCGGAGATCCTGACCACTTCGGCATTGTCCGGCCATGCGGATCAGAAGGGCATACTTGATTGGGTGAATGCGTTTGACAAGGAAAAGCTCAAGCAGGTTTTCGTTGTTCATGGCGAGGATAAGAATGCGACATTTTTTGCGGGATTCCTCAATAGGGACTACGGCATAAGGGCATATGCTCCGTCGTTTGGCGAGTCATTCGATCTATTGGATTTCAAAGGAGTCACGACTGAATATCAGGCTTTTGAAGCGGATGATGAGAAGCTCAAGATCGATAGCAGCGTCAAGGTGCTTGATGGTCAGCTAAAGGCTCTTGCGGATATAGTCGGGATTCTGAAGCAGACATGCGCCGATCAGAATCTTCAGGAGAAGAAAAAGGTCCGCAAGCTTGTCAACAAGGCCTTATATCTCTCGTCTGATATCGAGGAGCTCGTATCGAAATGGAAGGGAATGGTTTAGCGAATGAGAAGCTTTGTTTTTTCCGATTCCGATGAATTCGCTTCCGCATTCGCAAAGCTCGGTTATGAGCGTGTTCATGACTTTGCCGATTTTGAAGCCAGGCTTGCTGAGATTGGCTCCTGCAATCCGGATGTGTCGGAACCGATAGTATTCGGATTTGTTTTCAAATCGCAGGAAAAGGGATTGAATCCGGAGGTTGAGGACATTGTTGCGGGGTTGGCGACGCTTTTTGACGATTGGCGTTTTGAGCATATGTTCGCAATATCCTATGGCAGCAAGTCGAAGTTCAATTTGTTTGTTCTGGAAAGCGTGCTGCTCGGCTGCGGCGCAAGCTTGTCGTATATGGCTGATATTCCGGATTCGCTTGCGCAGGCCGAAACAATTGCGAAAGAAGCCGATAGCGGTGCGATAAGGCTTGTCCGACGGCAATTTTTCAGCCGGCGTTTCGTTAGGGCGTCTGCAAAAAGGATTGCGCAAAAGGCTGGAATCATTCGCAAGGCTGCTGATAATGGCGGGGAGGACGGCTTTGTCTGATCTGATAACGCCTTTTATTCCTGTCGGCGGAGATCCGGGCGGGTCGCCGTCCGGTTCTTCTTCAGGGGGTTCCGATCACAGGCTTTTGAATTCGAATCCGTGGATGACGCTTTTTGCGGCCGCCGCTTCGTTTCTTGCGGGGGTTGCCATAAGCTGTCTCGTTTCCATAGGCCATCTGCATGCCGGATGCTATGAATTGGATATGTTTCAGACATCGCTTCTTTATATGTTCCTTTTGGCGTCATGCATAATCGAGGAATTCGTTTTCCGGTTCGTTCTATATGGTCTTGGAAAAAAGCTTCTTAAGCGCTTGAAAGCGCCGGACTATTCCAAATTCATGCTCATGGTCGTTTCGGCTGTTTTGTTCTCTATTGCACATATCAGGAATCCTGAGGTCGTGTCAGCCGGAGGCAAAGCGGTTCTGCTTGCGGTTTATTTTGCGGCGGGATTGTATTTTGCTTGCCTTTATGAGGTTTCAGGAAGGGTATTCGTGCCGTTTCTGATGCATCTTCTGAATAATATCCTGTCGACATTTGTCGTGAAGTCCGAGCATTCGTCCATAGTCGGAGGGACATCGCTTTTGGTCAATGATATGTGTCTGGATGGTCTTTTGTGTCTTGTCTGCGAGCTTGTTCCGCTCGCATTGTCGGCTGCTTGCGTCATTTTTCTGCATTTCAAGGGCCGTCTTGTAGGATTTGGGTTGCTTGGCGCTTGCCGCTCCGGCTTGAAAGGGGTTTTCGGAAGAAAAACGGGTGAAAAATGAAATTGATAATAGCGGAAAAGCCGGTCTTGGCGAGAAATATCGTTCAATGCATCAACCAGAAAGGCAAGCGCATAAACGACAGAACATATATGTGCTCCGAATATTATATAACGCATCTCGCCGGTCATATTCTGGAACATGTGGAGCCGGAGAAGATAAACCCGAAATGGGCTAAGTGGCGTTTGGAGGATCTGCCTATATATTCCGATGATTGGCCTAAGGAGGTTAAGGCTGACAAGCGCGATCTTTATGACAACATAAGGAATCTGCTGAAGCTTGATGAGATCACGGAAGTGGTGAATGCCGGCGATATGGATGCCGAAGGGCAGCTTTTGGTTGACGAGGTGCTTGTCGATTTGAAGAATACGAAGAGGGAATTGAGGTTGAATACTGCCGATACGACGCCGGAAGCCTTGAAAGCCTCACTTGCTTCTCTTCGGGACAATTCCCTGTATAGGGGGCTTCGCGACAGCGCGGAAGCCAGAGGCCTTGCGGATATGATACACGGATTCAACCTTTCAAGGGCGAAAACGCTGCAGACTGGAATAAAGATAAACATAGGACGCGTCGCTTCTTTCGTAGTCTATTCCGCAGTGAAGCGCGACAAGGATATAGAGGTGTTCTCTTCCCGTGAATATGCGACTTTGTATTTTACCGCTTTTGCAAACGGGAAGTCTTGTCTTGTCAAAGTGGTCTTGCCCAAAGACGACAGCCTTTTGGATGAATACGGATATCTGTCGGATCCGGCGAAAATAGGGCAGCTCAAAGTCGTTATAGAGGGCAATGAGTTTCCTGGCGCTGTCAAAGAGAACGATGTTCATAGGGCTCCGCCCATGCCTTTTTCGCTTTTGACCTTGCAGAAGCATATGCAGAGGTTTTTGATAAAACCGGATGAGACGCTCTCGCTTACGCAGAGCCTTCGTGACAAATACAACCTTATAACATATAATAGAACAGAGCACAGCGAGCTTCCGATGTCCTACTATGAACATCATGAGCGCGATGTTCGGACGATATTGGGCAATTTGCGGGAGCAGGGCATCGCGTTTCGCGAGGAAGCCGGGTATAAGAGCAAATGCTTTGTGGATAGTGATAAGGTTGCGGAGCATTTCGGGATAATCCCTCAGAATGTTCCGTTTGATTTGACTAAGCTGACTGATCGTGAGCGGTTGTGCTATGTTGAGATCGCCAAACGCTATCTTATGCAGTTCATGGGGGATGATGTCGATCATCGCAAGGTTTTGACTGTTGACTTGGGGAATGGCAGGATCGCCAAGGCCTGTCAGACTGTTTTGGCGAAACAGGGGTGGAGCAGGCTTGAATCCGGCGGGACTGATGATGATGAGGATGAGGAGAAGGAGGAGAATACCGTTATTCCGTTTTCGGATGAGAAATCGTTCTTGCTCGATGGCTGCCGGATGAGGATGAGCAAGACGAAACCTCCTAAGAGATTCACCATAGCTGACCTTCTTGCGCATTTGAAGAAGAACGGCTTGGGCACTCCGGCTACGCGGGATGCCATAGTGAAGCGCCAGTTTGATTCGGGATATCTGATAATGACCGGCAAGTTCATCGCATCCACTCCATTGGCGCGCAGCTATGTTGAAAATGTTCCTGAGGAGCTTATGAGCCCTGATGTGACCCGCAAATGGGAAAGCATACAGGAGAAGATAGAAAACGGTGAGGCTGAGATCAAGACGCTGACCGATTCGGTTCTTGAAAGCATCGAGCCTATAATAAGAGGTTCGGCCGCCGATTCGCAGACCATGAGGGAGAACCGCATGAAGCTTTTGCCGCCATTCTGGAAAGGCGAGAATTCCTACAATTATAGGGATGGGGATTTCATTAAGGTGATTTATTGCAAAAGCGGGATATTCCATAAGATCACGCAGGCTCAAGCCAAAAAGCTTTTTGAAAAGGGATCGGCGTCTAAGGTGAATCTTTTTTCGACTCGCAGGAATGAGGTTTTCAAGGCGGATGTGACTGTTCGCGAGTGGCGCAGGAGCGGAAAGTTTCTCATACCGGAGATTGATTTCACTCCTGTTTCGGATTCGAAAGAGGCATCCGGCTGTAAGTAGATCTTGAATAAATTTGACAAAGTTTGAGATTTATTGTTTAATAGAGAATTGCAAGTTTATGCCCTTGTAGCTCAGTAGGTAGAGCACAGCCTTGGTAAGGCTGAGGTCAGCGGTTCAAATCCGCTCGGGGGCTTGTGTTTTTATTGGTGCGGTGCCGGAGCAAGTCGGTTTGATGCGTCCTGTGCAACTTGCATCGCATATGTTGCAATAGGGGTGATGAGATGTCCGCTAAGAAGAAGGGAAATGTCGAGAAGGTAGCGCTTATGTGCACCGAGTGCAATAGAAAGAACTATACTACTGAGAAGAATAGAAAGAACATTCAGGGTAAGCTTGAGTTCAAGAAGTATTGTCCGTTCGACAGGAAGCATACGCTTCACAAGGAAACAAAGATCAAATAATCATTTACAGGTCAGTAGCTCCAATGGTTAGAGCGTCGGTCTCCAAAACCGAGCGTTGGGGGTTCGAATCCCTCCTGGCCTGTTTTTTTTCGTTGAGGTCATGCAAATGAAAATCACAAAGTACTTCAAAGAGTGCAATCAGGAGTTGAGAAGGGTCACATGGCCAAAGAAGGCTGAGGTGGCTTCGTCGGTCAGGATTGTTCTGGTAAGCACTTTAATTTCAGCCGTTCTTTTGGGAGCGATAGATTTCGTCGTGTCCAAGGGAGTGAGTTTTCTTTTCAGGTAAGAGATGAGAGAAGAAACGTGGTATGTGATTCATGTCTATTCCGGATATGAGCAGAAAATAGAAAAACAGATATTGCATATGATGCAGACCAATGCTTTGCTGTCTCAAGTCTGCCACGGTGTCAAGGTTCCGATAAAAGTCGTGACGGAGAAAACTGATGATGGCAAGGAGAGAACCAGAAA
This sequence comes from uncultured Spirochaetales bacterium, assembly GCA_902797395.1. Classification (GTDB taxonomy): domain Bacteria; phylum Spirochaetota; class Spirochaetia; order Sphaerochaetales; family Sphaerochaetaceae; genus UBA9848. Next base: position 18,064 of record CADBSO010000123.1, on the reverse strand, counting down.
GGTCAAGCTCATGCCGGGCTATGTTCTGATCGACATTGATTTTCCGAAGTTTGAGGAAGATGAGGAGAAGTATAAGGAGATCATCTCGATTGTCAGAAGCATAAATGGCGTTACCGGGTTTGTTACGCCTACATCCGCCAGAGGCTCTCTGCCGATTCCGCTTACTAAAGGCGAATTGAATAGGATAAGGGAGAGCATTGGTGAAATCAAGGTCGATAGGTCTTTGCACGATTATCAGGATTTCCAGGAAGGCGATGAGATAAGGATAACATCCGGGCCTTTTGCTGGATTCGATGGCGTTGTTCAGGAAGACCTTGCAATGCATAAGAAGCTTAGGGTGCAAATAGAGATTTTCAGCCGTCCGACTCCTGTTGAAGTCGATAAGAAGGACGTGGAGAAGAAGAAGATGTGATAGCCGGCTCCTTGGAGCGATCTTTTTTTGAGCGGATCGTTCCATAATGGAGCCGCATTTGTTTTGGATTAAGGGGTGATGCTACCCTTGTGGAAGCCGGTCTCGTGGCCGGCGCTAATACCAACACTGCGCTGATTCGTCAGCGCGAAGGAGAAAATAATGGCAGCAAAGAAAGTGACAGCGGTCATAAAACTTCAGTGCCCAGCGCAAAAGGCTACGCCAGCGCCTCCAATAGGACCGGCTTTGGGTCCTCATGGGGTTTCGGCGCCTGAGTTTGTAAAGCAGTTCAATGACAAGTCAAAGTCGTTCGAACCGGGTCTTGTTGTTCCTGTTGTGATCACTGTCTATCAGGACAAGAGTTTCACTTTCATTCTCAAGACACCGCCTGCAGCGGTTCTCATCAAGAAGGAGCTTAAGCTCGATAAGGGCAGTGGGGTTCCTAACAAGGAGAAGGTTGCGAAGATTACGCAGGCGCAGATCGAAAGCATTGCCAAGCAGAAGATGCCTGATCTCAATGCCAACGATCTGGATGCCGCTAAGAAGATCATTGCGGGTACGGCAAGAAGCATGGGTGTGGAGGTCTTGAAGTGAAAAGAGGAAAGAAGTACAGAGAGGCAGCTAAAAAGCTTGTTGCAGGCAAGGCGTACACCGTTGGCGAGGCTTGCGAATTGGTCAAGAGCATGTCTTATGCGAAGTTTGACGAGTCCGTTGAGCTTCATGTCAAACTCAATTTGAAGAAGAGCCAGACTGTTCGCGATACGTTGGTTTTCCCGAACAATTTCGGAAAGGAGAAGAAGATTCTCGTTTTCGCCAGGGATGACAAGGCGCAGGAAGCCAAGGACAATGGAGCGTCGTATGTCGGTGACATGGACCTTATCGAGAAGATAAGAGGCGGCTGGGATGATTTCGATATATGCGTATCCACACCGGATATGATGAAGGAAGTCGGTAAGCTTGGTCCGATTCTTGGAAGACGCGGTTTGATGCCTAACCCGAAAACGCATACGGTCACTACCGATATCAAAGGCGCTTTGGCGGAGTTGAAGAAAGGTCGTGTCGAGTTCAGAGCGGATAAGATAGGCGTTGTTCATCTTGTTGTCGGGAAGGTCAGCATGGATGCTCGCAAGCTTGAGGAGAACGCGGCGTTGGCGATAGATGAGATTGAGAAGCGCAGGCCGCAGGATGCGAAGGGTGTTTTCATTGAGAGCATCGCATTGTGTTCGAGCATGAGCCCGGGCGTCAGCATCATCAATGCTTCCGCAACCGCATAAGGAGTTAGCAAATGGAATACCAGGTAAGGGTGAATGACGAGAAGAAGGCTTGCGTTGAGAGCCTTAAGAAGGAGTTCTCGCAATACAAGGGATATATCTTCACGGATTACAGAGGCTTGACGGTTGAGCAGATCACGCAGCTCAGGCATAAGCTGAGACCGCTTGATTCGGCATTCAAGGTTGTCAAGAACAACTATGCCAGAATAGCCATGAGGGATATCACGGATGTTCTTGACGATCAGTTTGTCGGTCCGACTGCTATCGCATATGTCAAAGGCGATAATGGAAATGAGGTTGCTAAGGTTTTGTTTGCAGCCGCTAAGGATACTCAGAAGCTGAATGTGAAGTCCGGATATTTGGAGAATGAGATTTATGATTCCTCCAAGCTTGAGGCGCTCAGCAAGCTTCCGACGAAGCTCGAGCTTATCTCTTCGCTGATGGGTACGATGAAGGCGCCTGTTCAAAAGCTGGCGGCTACTTTGCTGGCGTATCACGACAAGCTCGCTTCGCAGCAGGGTTGATTCGGATATTGGTCGTGTATTGGTTTGCTCGGGTCAGTCTTCAGACGCTATAGCTGTCCGCGGGCAAGATTGGAAAATGATAGGATGATAAAAGGAGAAGTTAATTATGGCAGTTTCTAAGGATGAGATTTTGGAAGCAATCGCGAACATGTCTGTGATGGAGGTCGCTGACCTCATCAAGGCCATGGAGGAGAAATTTGGTGTTCAGGCAGCGGCTGCCGCTGTTGTTCAGGCTGGTCCTGCCGCTGGTGGCGCAGCTGAGGAGAAGGAAGAGCAGAGCGAGTTCACTGTTGTTCTTAAGGCAAGCGATCCTGCTAAGAAGATTGCTGCGATTAAGGTCATAAGGGATATCACGGGACTTGGACTTAAGGATGCCAAGGACATGGTCGAGGGTTCGAATGTTACCGTCAAGGAGAACGTTCCTGTTGATGATGCCAAGAAGATCAAGGAACAGCTCGAAGCTGTCGGATGTCAGATTGAGTTGAAGTAATTTCAGTTTTCGAGGCTTTCGCCTCATGCTTTTAAGCTAAGATAATGCGCCGCCGGGCATGTGCAGTGCCTTGCGGCGTCATTTTGCTTTTCGCCTTGTCGTTTTTGCGATGTCAGGTGAGAAGCGGTCATCGGTTTCTGCACGTTTTACTTCCCGGAGCAAAAGTTTAGATGAAGAACAATTCCAAAAAAGAGCGAACATACATTGGTGCTGAGCATTATGAGGTTTGCGATATACCGAATCTCATATCCATACAAACTGAATCGTATAAGAGATTCTTGCAGAGAGACAAGATCGGAACCAAGGAAGGTCCTGATCCGAGATACGGTTTGGAGGCGGTTTTCAGATCGATATTTCCCATAAAGAGTTATGATGAGAAGCTCGAGCTCCAATATAAGGGGTATACCCTCGGTTTTGACAAGACTGACAACATCCATTTGAATGAGAAGGAATGCCGCAGGCAGAGCGAAAACTACAGCGTTTCCGTAAATGCCATGCTTGAGCTTCATAATCTGGTCAGCATGAATGTTGAGGAAAAGGATCTGTATTTCGGGGACATTCCTTTGATGACCGATCGCGGCAGCTTCATCATAAACGGTTCTGAGAGGGTTGTCGCATCTCAGATACATAGGTCGCCGGGCGTGATCGCGCAGAAGGAAAAAGGCGTATATTCTTCGAGAGTCATACCTGTGAGGGGCAGCTGGCTTGAATTTGAGATAGATGACAAGCACGACGGCGCATATGCGAAGATAGACAGGAAGAAGAGGATTCTTGTTACTGTGTTCCTTCGCGCTTTGGGGCTGTCGGATCGCGAGGAAATAGTCAGCGCGTTCTATTGTCCTGCTAAGTTGGATCTTGATGAGTGGGGCAGCGTTTCGATGTCGTCGAATCCGATATATGTGTTTAAGAACTATTTTGCGGAAGACGGAACGAAGATAATCAGGGCTGGGGAAAGGCTGAGTCCGACATTTGTTGACAACCTGAAAGCGAATGGCATTTCCGAGGTTGAGATCATAGATCTTAGCAACGAGAACGGTCGCAAGGACAACGGTCTTTGCTATGATAGGATCCTTCAGTGCTTTGAAAAGGAAGAGAATCTGATCAAGAGGGATGATGGCGAGGACGAGCCCTCGATGCAGACTGTCGTATCAGAGGTGTATGCCGGGATACAGCAGAACGAGCCGTCTACAATTGAGAAGGCGCTGCAGGATATTCGCAGCATGTTCTTCGATAGGAACCGCTATGATCTTGGAGAGGTTGGAAAATACAAGATAAACGCGAAGTTCTATTGCGGTGAGAACGAGAGCAGGGCGCTTAAGGAAGAAGATAGGACTTTGAGGCTTCAGGACATTGTCGAAACCGTGAAGTACCTGATCAATGTGTTCTATGACAAGGAGACGATAGACGACATAGATCATCTCGGAAACAGAAGGGTCAGAAGCGTCGGAGAGCTTTTGGAGAATCAGCTCAAAAGCGCGTTCTATAAGCTTGAGAGAACCACAAAGGAGAAGATGGCCAGTCAGGACATCGAAAAAATCAAGCTTCAGGACATAGTGTCGTCAAAAGTCATTACATCGGCCGTCAGGGATTTCTTCCAGTCCAGCCAGCTTTCCCAGTTCATGGATCAGGTCAATCCGCTTTCCGAGTTGACCCATAAGAGGAGGATCACAGCCTTGGGTCCGGGCGGATTGAATAGGGAGAGGGCCAGCTTCGAAGTTCGTGACGTTCATTATACGCATTACGGAAGAATGTGTCCCATTGAAACTCCGGAAGGTCAGAACATCGGACTTATTGTTTCTCTTGCCAATTATACGAAAGTGACTGAGAACGGTTTTCTTGAAACTCCATACAGGAGGGTTGTCAACGGGAAAGCCACGAGGGAAATACGGTATTTGGATGCCACTGAAGAGGAGCATTATTACATAGCTCAGGCTTCGGCTAAAGTTGATGAGGATGGAAATTTTGCCGAAGAGGAAGTCTCTGTAAGGAAGAAGGGTGAGTACAGCAAGCAGAAGCCGACGGATATAGAGTATATGGATGTCTCTCCGAGGCAGGTGATTTCCGTTGCCGCTTCTCTGATACCGTTCCTTGAGCATGATGATGCGAACCGCGCTCTCATGGGATCGAACATGCAGCGCCAGGCTGTGCCTCTTGTTTTTCCTGAAGCGCCTCGTGTTGGAACCGGAATGGAATATAAGGCTGCATATGATTCCGGAGTTCTGATCAAGGCGAAGAGAGCCGGAGAGGTTTCGTATGTTTCCTCTACGGAGATAAGGGTTGCCGTTAAGGGCGATGGGTCTAAGAAGAAAGCGGAAGAGGATGTCTATTTCCTCGAGAAGAACATGAGGACCAATAATGAGACATGCTTCAACCAGAAGCCGATAGTAAGCAAGGGTGATAATGTCGAAGCGGGCGAGGTGATTGCGGATGGTCCGGCGTGTGATGATGGCGAGCTTGCGCTTGGAAGGAATATACTGGTTGGTTTTGTTCCCTGGAACGGCTACAACTATGAGGATGCTGTTTTGATAAGCGAAAGGGTTGTCAAGGAGGATCTGTTCACTTCCATACACATAAGCGAGCAGACAGTTGATGTCAGAACCACTAGAGCCGGTACGGAATCGCTCACAAGGGATCTGCCGAATGTCAGCAGCGAATATGTGCGGAACCTCGATGAGGACGGAATTGTCAGGATCGGAACCAAGGTGAAGTCCGGTGATATCCTCGTGGGTAAGGTCACGCCTAAAAACGAAGGAGACAATACGCCGGAAGTGAAGCTTCTGAATGCGGTTTTCGGAGACAAGTCGAAGGAAACAAAAAATTCGTCGCTTAAGATGCCTCATGGCAGCGAAGGCGTTGTCATACGCGTCGACAGGCTTTCCAGGAAGAACGGCGATGCGCTTAGCGTCGGTGTCGAGGAAACCGTCAAGGTTCAGATTGCGAATAAGAGGAAGCTGATGCCTGGTGACAAGATGGCTGGAAGGCACGGAAACAAGGGTGTCGTATCCAGGATCCTTCCTGTTGAGGACATGCCGTTTATGGCGGATGGAACGCCGCTTGACGTATGTTTGAATCCGCTTGGCGTTCCCTCGAGAATGAATATCGGACAGCTGATGGAGACTCAGCTCGGATGGGCTGCGACGAAACTCGACAAATGGTTCAGCACTCTTGTTTTCCAGAGCGCCAGCATGGAGCAGATAGAGGAGCAGATGGAGCTTGCGGGTCTGCCGAAATCATCGAAGGTTCCGTTGTATGATGGAAGAACCGGAGAGAAGTTCGTGAACGACGTGTTCTGCGGGTACATATATTATCTGAAACTGAACCACCTTGTTGATGATAAGGTTCATGCCAGGAGCACCGGTCCGTATTCGATGGTTACGCAGCAGCCGCTTGGCGGACGCGCCAAATTCGGCGGACAGCGTTTCGGTGAGATGGAGGTTTGGGCTTTGGAGGCTTACGGCGCTGCGAATACGCTTGAGGAGATTCTGACCATAAAGTCTGATGACATGACGGGAAGGACCAGGGCTTATGATAGCATCGTCAAGGGCGAGCTTCCGGTTTGCCAGGGTTCGACGGAAGCATTCAAAGTGCTTAATCAGGAAGTCAGAGGGCTTTGTCTTGACATGCAGGCGTATGACAGCAAGGGGAGGCAGATTCCATTGACGGAGAAGGACGAGGAGCTTCTCAACCGTAAGAAGGATGAGATCGGGAACCGGAGGTAACAAATGAAGGAAATGAGCGAGTACAGCAGCATAAGAATCAAATTGGCATCCCCTGAACTGATCAAGTCCTGGTCATATGGCGAGGTCAAGAAGGCCGAGACTATGAACTACAGGAATCTCAGACCCGAGAAGGATGGCCTTTTTTGCGAGAGGATTTTCGGAACGACTAAGGAATGGGAGTGCGTTTGCGGAAAGTTCAAGACGATAAGATATAAGGGCGTCAAGTGCGAAAGGTGCGGCGTTGAGGTGACTTCCGCTAAAGTCAGAAGAGAGAGAATGGGTCATATCAATCTCGCTTCTCCTGTTTCGCATATCTGGTTCTATAGGACCAATCCGTCTAGAATTTCCCTTTTGCTTGGAATAAACAAGAATGAGCTCCATTCAGTGCTCTATTATCAGAGTTATATTGTAATTTATCCTGGCGATACGGATTTGAAGAAATGTCAGGTTCTTACCGAATCGGAATATAACGATTTTCAAAGCAGGTTTGGGGAAGGATCCTTTAGGGCCGAGATGGGCGCTGAGGCCATACGCGAGCTGCTTGCCGAAATAAATCTGGATGATCTGGCCAAGGAAATACGTGATGACATTCAGAAGAAGAAAAGGGAATACAAGAGCGACAGCAATAAGAGGCAGCAGATTCTCAAGAGGCTGGAGATAGTCGAAAATCTCAAAAGCGGCGGAAACAGGCCGGAATGGATGATTCTTACCGTATTGCCGGTGACCCCTCCTGATCTTAGGCCGATGCTTGAGATGGAAGGCGGCAGGTATGGATCGAGTGATATAAACGACCTGTATCGCAGGGTGATAAACAGGAGCAATAGGCTTAAAAGGCTTATAGACATGATCGCTCCCGATATAATCCTCAAGAATGAGAAGAGGATGCTTCAGGAGGCTGTCGATAACCTTATCGACAACAATGCGAACAAGAGGACCGTCAAGGGGTCGAATAATCGTCCGCTCAAAAGCCTTAGCGACATGCTTAAGGGAAAGCAGGGAAGGTTCAGGCTGAACTTGCTTGGAAAGAGGGTCGACTTCTCCGGAAGAAGCGTTATCGTCATAGGTCCTGAGCTCAGAATGCACCAGTGCGGATTGCCTTCGGTAATGGCTTTGGAGCTTTTCAAGCCGTTCCTTTACAAGAAACTCATTCAAGATGAGAGCATAGGGAACATGAAGAAGGCCAAGTCCATGGTTGAAGAGGCTGATAGCAGGGTTTGGGAGTATCTGGATGAGGTTGTCAGGGAGCATCCCGTTCTTCTCAACAGAGCGCCGACCTTGCATAGGCTTTCCATTCAGGCGTTTGAGCCGGTGCTTGTGAGCGGCAAGACGATAAAACTGCATCCTCTCGTATGTCATGCGTATAATGCGGACTTTGACGGAGACCAGATGTCCGTTCACGTACCTCTTACGATAGCCGCTAGAATCGAATGTTGGACGATGCTTCTTTCGACAAGGAATCTTCTTGACCCTGCGAATGGAAATCCGATCGCGTTTCCGTCTCAGGATATGGTTTTGGGAATATACTATCTTACGAAGGCTCATTCGGATACCAGCAAGAATGATCAGGATCAGAAGAATCCGTCCGAGTATTATATCGCCAACGGCAGAAAGAAGTACTTCGATAATGTTGCTGAAATATACAATGCCATAGATAACGGATCCGTAGGTTATCATGACAATATAGTATACAGGATTCCGGAAACCGGCGAAAAGATCGTGACTACCCCTGGAAGGGTGATTTTCAACGATTTCCTTCCGGACGGAATAGAATTCCAGAACAAGTGCTTTGGCAGCAAACAGCTCAAAGTGTTGATTGCGGATACTCTTAAAAACAAGTCCAACAGCCTCGCCGTCAGGCTTCTTGACGACATAAAGGACTGCGGTTTCAAGTATGCGACGAAGTTCGGCGCTACGATTTCGATGTCCGACATAGCGATTCCATCGAAGAAGGCCGGTGTCATCGATGAGGCAAGCAAAAGGGAAAGCGAGATCAATGGCCAGTTCAGAAGGGGTGTCATATCAAGGGATGAAAAGAAGAACAAGGTCGTTGATTTGTGGCATAATGCGAACGAGGAGCTTTCCGCTGATCTGATGGAGGAGCTGAAGTCCATAGATGATGGGTTCAACCCGCTTTTCATGATGGTGGATTCCGGGTCAAGAGGAAGCAAGACGCAGATATCGCAGCTTGGCGGAATGCGCGGACTCATGTCAAAGCCGTCTGGAGAGGTTATTGATTTTCCGATCAAGTCGAACTTTAAGGAAGGCTTGTCGATTATTGAGTTCTTCATCTCTACGAATGGAGCCAGAAAGGGTTTGGCTGATACCGCATTGAAGACCAGTAGGGCAGGACACCTTACCAGAAGGCTGGTTGATGTTTCGCAGGATGTCGTCATCACACAGGAGGATTGCGGAACCATAAACGGTGTCTACAGATCCGAATACAAGAAGGATGATAAGGTTATCGAAAGCCTTTCATCCAGGATAGCCGGGTGTTATTCGCTTGAGGATGTTTTCAATCCTGTTACTCACGAGAAGCTTGTTGGGGTCAACGAGGAGATTTCGGATGAGATCGCCATTAAAATTGAGGAAGCTGGAATAGAACGCGTTCTTGTCAGGAGCGTTCTGACATGCGAGGCAAAGAAAGGTCTCTGCAAGAGATGCTATGGAAGGAATTTGGCCAACAACAGGCCCGTGGATATAGGGGAGTCGGTCGGAGTGGTTGCCGCTCAGAGTATCGGACAGCCTGGAACGCAGCTTACGATGAGAACGTTCCATACCGGAGGTACGGCGTCGACATCGACTGAGGACAATAGGATAACCTTCAAGACCGATGCGATTATAAATTTCATATCCAGGCGCTCCATAGTCGTTCGCGAGAGTGATGGCGTGGAGGTGTTTTCCCGAAAGGGCAGCATCACATATTCCGCTGTTCTCGATAAGGTCAAAGCGGAAGAGTACCTTCTGGAAGAAGGCGGAACGATTCTCAGCGGAATGGTGATAGCCAAGGCCGATGGGGCTGATATATGCGCTTCGCACAACGGATTTGCTCATTTCAAGGACGACGGCACGCTTCTTGTTCTTCAGAAGGAGCAGAAGATAGAAATCAAGAGCGGAAGCGAATTGGCGGATAATGTCAAGGAAGGGTGCTATTTGGAAACCGGAGAGACGCTTGTTACGTTTGATCCGTTCTCCGAACCGATAATAGTTGAGAAGTCCGGAAAGGTGGAATATAAGGACATACACGCCGGATCCACGATGATCGAGGAGCTTATAGAGGAAAGCGGTGAGATCGTCAAGCATATAAGTGACAAGCCGATCAAGGATGTGTTCCCGTCATTGATCATAAGGGATGAAAAGGGAAATGAAGTTGATTCGTATCCGCTTCCCGGAGGCTCGACATTGCAGGTTGACGACGGTCAGGATGTTCATATTGGTGATATTCTGGCGAAGCTGACCAAGAGCAGCATCAAGACTAAGGATATTACCGGAGGACTTCCTCGAATCGAAGAGCTTGTTGAAGCTCGAAGGCCATCGGATAGCGCGGTTCTCGCGCACATATCCGGAATCGTGCATCTTGAGGGCTTTGAAAGGAGCAACAGGGTTGTTACGATCGAGGATGCGTTTGGCAAGAAGTACAAGCATCTGATACCACAGTCCAAGCATCTTCTTGTCCGTGACAGGGATAGGGTCGAGGCAGCGGAGAAGCTTTGCGATGGAATGATAGATCCGCATGACTATTTGGATATTTGCGGTGAGAATGAGCTTAGGGAGTATTTGGTCAATCAGATCAAGGACGTTTACCGCGAACAGGAAGTTGACATCAATGAGAAGCATTGCGGAATCATTGTCAGACAGATGCTCAAGAAGGTCAGGATAATAAAGATCGGTGATACGAATTTCGTTCAGAATCAATTTGTCGATAAGAAGAAATTCATGGCCGAAAACGCCAGGGTGGAGAAGGAAGGCGGAGTTCCTGCGGTTGCGGCCCCGCTTCTTCAGGGCATAACGAGATCTTCGCTTTCGAACTCGTTCATAGCTGCGGCTTCCTTCCAGGAAACATCCAAGGTATTGACAGATGCGTCGATTGCTGGTAGTATAGATAGGTTAGATGGCTTGAAGGAGAATGTCGTTGTTGGTCAGATCATTCCCGCTGGTACCGGAATGAGGTATTATAGAGAGGGCTTGAGGATTGATGACGATGAGTTCGACGATGACGAGCTTGATGAGAAGATAAGAAGCGCCAAGGAGGAGTCGATTGACGACGCCGAGCTGGCGGATATGGCAAATATCAGCTTTGAAGAAGATGCTGGTCTGGATTCCATTCCTGCCGAGGAGATGGATGATGCGGATGAGATGTTCGATGTTTCGTCCGATATGGATTATTCGTATGACTCGGACGGATATGATGGAGATGAATGATCGGCGTCCATGCTGGCTTTGAAGTTGTTTGGGCTTGGATTTTGAGGTTCTGGCGCGCTTTGCGTTGCCAGGGCCGGGTTTTTCAGATTTGAGCGCGTTTTGACTGATGTTCATGGCGCGCTCGAATCCGTGGGTCGTTTGCCGCTGTGAGATGTTTTCGGCGGATTCGATCGGCAGATTTGTAGGATCAAGGGAGGATTAAATGCCTACGATAAATCAGATGATAAGAATGGGCAGGACCGCATCAAAGTCAAAAACCAAATCTCCGGCTTTGAACGGCTGCCCAGAGAAAAGGGGTGTGTGTACGCGTGTTATGACGCTTACCCCAAAGAAGCCGAATTCGGCTTTGCGCAAGGTTGCGCGTGTCAGGCTTTCCAACGGAATGGAAGTCACGGCATATATTCCTGGAATCGGACATACGCTTCAGGAGCACTCCGTAGTGCTTATGAGAGGCGGAAGGGTCAAGGATTTGCCTGGTGTCAGATATCACATCATCAGGGGTACGAGGGATTCGCTTGGAGTTGATAAGAGAAAGAGAAGCAGGTCCAAGTATGGTGCGAAAAGGCCTAAGGCTTGATTTGGTGAGGTGAGAGTATGTCGAGAAAAGGTGCGGCGCCTGTAAGGAAGGTGCTTCCTGATGCTAAATACAATAGCGTGAAGGTGCAGAAATTTATCAATAGGATGATGTTGAACGGAAAGAAGAGCGTTACCACATCCATAATGTATGAGGCTCTTGAGAAAGTTGCTCAGAAGACCAACGAGGATGGATTGGCGATGTTTGAAAAGGCAATCGCGCAGGTTTCTCCTCTTGTGGAAGTCAAGAGCAGAAGAGTCGGCGGTGCGAACTATCAGGTTCCTGTTGAGATCAGGAAGGAAAGAAGCGAGGCTTTGGCAATGAGATGGATTATCAACGCTGCTAGGGCTAGAAGCGGAAAGAGCATGGCTGATAGTTTGGCTTTGGAGCTTGTTGATGCGGTGAATGGAACCGGAGCTGCCTACAAGAAGAAGGATGATACTCACAGGATGGCTGAAGCCAACAAGGCTTTCTCGAACTTCAGATGGTAGTTCATCATCACTGAATTTGTTCGCGGTGTCGTTTGTATGAGGAAGTTTTTTGTTTGCATTCTGATTCTGTTGGTTTGCGTTTCGAGCGCTTATAGCGGGCTTTTTGATGACATTCTCAAGGGAGGTAATGGCGGAACATCATCGCAAAATGCCGATTCGCCCCTGAGGATCAGCAAAAAGAAGCGTCTGGGTGCTGGCGTGGATGGCGGGTGGCGGACTGCTGGGTTAATCGCCAAGTATGATGTGAACGACGAGCTTTCCGCCTACGGAAAATTTGGGTTCGACTACGGCGATTTTGCCGGTAGGGTTGATGCTGTTAGCGGAAACTATCGTCTCCTATTCCAATTGGAAGCTGCAGGCGCGTATTTCTTCAATGTGGCTGATGGTCTCAAGGTTGGTCCTTCGATAGGCGTTAGCTTGTTTGCCGGAGCTCCTCCGTTTGGCGTTTCTCCGGAGATAGGCGGAATTGTGGATTACACATTCCCTTCGATGCCGATTTCGGTATTTGCGCGGCTTTATTGGGCGCCTGGCTTCTTCTTTAATGTGGATAGCAGCAATCAGGGGACAACGATGCTGTTGGTCAGAGGAAATTTCACGGCTGGGCTTACCTATAATTTCCTGTAGGGCTTTATGAGCTTGGGGTTTGAGTTTGTTTTTCAGTTTGCGCAGCTTTGTTCGCTAGTCGTTTGATGTCGGATTTGAAGTTGTTGCTTAAGGGGTGCGGATTTGTATTTGCACCCCTTTTTGATTTTTTACGGTATTGCTTTGATTCCTATCGTGTGGTTTCCATTGTCGGCGGAGGCGGGAAGACATCGCTTATGATTGCCTTGAAGGATACCTTCGTATCGTGCGGATACTCCGTCATGCTTACCACTACCACGCACCTTTCGAAAAATGTTGATTATGGTGTGGGTCGGATTATTAGCGGAATGGAAGCATGGGTTCCGGCAAGCGGAGAATCGGTTTTGCTTGTGCGAGAGGAGCCGCTGACGGGAAAGTTTTACGCCCCGGATTCGATTGCTATGAAGCGGGTCGGAGATGCTTGTGACAAAGTCATAATAGAGGCGGATGGCAGCAAGGGCCTCCCATTGAAGTATCACAATGATTCCGAACCTGTTGTTTTGGATTCTTTTGAGGTCGTGGTGTCTGTTTTGGGTCTTGATTCGCTTGGAGCTCCAATCGCAGATGTGATGCATCGTTATGAGCTTTATGAAAAGGCTTATGGGGCTTCCGCTGATAGGATTGCGGATTGCAGCGATCTGGAAAGGATAATATCCGATCCCAATGGAAGCTTTCGCTGCGCGCCTGATGGCGCCGCGCGCTTCATGTTTCTGAATAAGGCTGATTCCCTGTATGAAAAGGATCTTCGAACGATAAGGGGTGTTATTGCGTTGGCGCGTAGGTTGAATTGCAGTATTATTTCGATTAGGGAAGGCTATGCTGCCATGCCGATAGATCGATTAATTGGCTGATGTTCGGGAAATCTATGAGGTTTTTTCAAAATTCCCATGTGTTTTGAGGATTGGTGCTGATGAAGGTTGTTATTTTGGGTGCCGGCAGAAGAGCTTGCGCTTTAGCTGAGTATCTCATAAGCGAGAATGCCGATGTCGTGATGATCGATAACGACATGAAGAAGGTTGAGAAGGTCAAGGATAGGCTGGATTGCATGGCGTTTTTCGGAAATGGAACGGATGTTTCGGTGCTTGCTGATGCCGGTGCCGCAGATGCCGACTATTTTGTCGCGCTTACGGACAAGGATGAGGTGAACCTCATATCATGCGCGATTGTCGGCAGTGAATTCGGAGTGAAGAACACCGTGTCTTGTGTGAAAAGCATGGCTTATACGCACAAAGGCGGCCTTAAGAAGAGCCTTTTCGGGATAGGCTGTATAGTCAATCCGGAAGAGGAAGCGGCGAACAACATATGCAATGCGATTGAAAGGGGCTTGTATAGCAATATAATAACATTCGATAATTCCGATTTGTCGATTTATAACATGGAAATAGACGATTCGAGCATGATAAGGGGGAAGACGCTGATTGACATCCGCAAGGAGGTGGATGAGAATTTCATAATCGCCTGCATATATCGCAATGACGGTGTTTTGATTCCTTCAGGGCAGACTACTGTGCGATCCGGTGATATGATTTGCGTTGTGGTGCTTGAAAAGGACGCATCTGATGTTTTCAGGAAAATGAAGCTGACGAAGCCGAGGCCCAAGCGAATAATATTTCAGGGTTTGAACCAGATCAGCGATTACATACTGTCGTCTTTGAGTTCCGATGTGAGGAAAAATGTCATATTGATTGACAAGGACGCATCTGTGTGCGAGGAGTTCTCAAGAAAATACAACAACAATATAGTGCTTAATGCGAATCTCATGAACGATGATATTCTTGAAGAGGAGAATCTGACCGGATATGATTTGTTCGTTGCTCTTGAGGATAGTGATGAGTTGAATACGATAATCGCTCATTTTGCGAAAAAGAAGGGGGTGAAGCATTCCATAGCCTTGTGCAAGCGCGAGGATAGTTCGGCTTTGAAGGCGTTGGATATAGATCTTGTCGTATCCGCAACGGAATCGACGGTTGTATCGCTTTATAAGCTTTTCCAAACCCAAAGCAACATATCTTCCGTGCATACGATATTCGGCGGCGAGATAGAAGTTGATGAGATCAGGATAGCGGTCATGTCGCCGGCCTGCGGAAAATATCTGAAGGAGATAGATATAAGACAGAAAGCCATAGTCGCCGGTGTGCGCAAAAGCGACAATCTGAGCTTCATACCAGGCGGAAACTATCTTCTTGAGGCCGGTGATACTCTTATGGTTTTGATTTCAGCAGCGAATAAGAAAGAGATCAAGGAGATCTTCACAGCTTGATGCGGTATGAATTTCAGGAATAATTTAAGAATTCTGTCATATGTGGTGCTTTCGTTTTCGGCATCGCTTCTTCTGCCATTGGTAATATCCATATTCTGTCGCGAGTGGATGTGCGTGCGAGCGTTCGTATGGTCGGCGCTCATATCGCAGGCGGTATATTTCGCATTCCAATTTCTTTCAACCGGCTGCAAGGACAGGAGCATTAGGGTTAAAGACGGCATCTTCGTTGTTACCGCAACATGGTTTTTCTTCAGCGCGTTGGGCGGGCTGCCGTTTTTGCTGTCTGGCGTTGCGCCTGATTTTTCATCCGCATTTTTTGAGACCGCAAGCGGATTCACAACCACTGGAGCTACGGTGTTTTCGGATGTGGAGTCGTTGCCTCGATCGATCATATTCTATAGGAGCCTTACTAATTTTTTGGGAGGAATGGGAGTCATAGTCCTGTTTGTGGCGCTTATGCCGCGTCTTGGAAATGCCGGAATGAAATTTGCCGCTCAGGAAATGGCCGGAACCAACAAGGATAAGATTCTGCCGAAATCCCGCGATAGCGCCAAATATCTCTGGATGATTTATGTCGGAATGACAGTTGCGTTGATTGCGTTGCTCATCATCGGAGGAATGAGTCCGTTTCAATCGGTGTGCATTGCGTTCTCTACGATGTCGACTGCTGGGTTCACGCCATATAACAACAGCATCGAGCATTTCAACAGCGCATATGTTGATGTGGTGATAACGCTGTTCATGTTTGCTGCTGCCGTTAATTTCTCACTTATCTATCTTGTTGTCAAGGGGGATAGGAAGGCCTTGTTCAGGGATACTGAAGCAAGGGTGTATTTTGGAGTTGTTCTGGTCAGCTCGCTTTTGATGGCATTGTCATTGACTGTTCATAATGTCTATCCTTCATTCATCAGCAGCCTGCGTTATAGCGCCTTCGAATATGTCAGTCTTATTACCACAACCGGCTTTACTAATGCTGATTTTTCAAAGTGGCCCTTGTTTGCCAGAACCGTGCTTTTCACTTCGTATTTGATTGGCGGCTGCCAAGGGAGCACTGGCGGTGGTGTCAAGGTTATCAGGGTTTGCATAGTTGCGGTTTTCCTCAAGTCGGTTATGCGTCAGAAGCTGCATCCGAAAGGCGTGTTTGCTGTCAAGTTCGAATCCGACATCATATCCAAGCGATTCGCATATGAGGTCATCGGTTTTCTGTTCGCTTATTATCTCATAGCGGTGGTTTCAGCTGTTCTTCTGGCAATCGATCCGCAAACCTCCGGTATGGAAAGCGCTTTTTCGATGTCTCTTCAGAGCATCGGGAACGTAGGCGCCGGATTTTCCCTTCCTGATTTCGGCAAGGTGTCGTCTTTTTCAAAACTGCTCATGTCGCTTGAAATGCTTCTGGGAAGGCTTGAGATATTCACGATAGGGGTGTTGTTCACTAGGGATTTCTGGAGAAGGTAATCGCGTTTCGGATGATTTTCAGAAGCGTTTCTTAGGGGTTTTGAAAAGCTTTCATATGGTTGTTTGGTGACAAAATGTGTTTTTCGTTCGTATGACGCATATGAGGAAAATTGATTTCAATTGCGGATACGAGGAGCTTTTGGCTATTGCCATGATGCGGAATGTCTCTTTTGAGGATAGGGTGCGCATGGCGGAAAACGGCATCACATTTGATCAGGCGCAGCAGATGTTGGGTCCCAGTTTGGCAAGGCTGTGGGAAAGGGAATTGGAGTGGTGCGATGATGATGTGTCAGAGCAGGTTTATCGCGGGCATGTTTTCTATGGCGAGGAGGATTATCCTGATAGCCTGGCCGCTTGCGCGAACCCTCCGTTCTGCTTGGCGTGGAAAGGAGCGAAGCCCTCAGGATGCGCCGGCAGTTTCGAGCATGCCGAAAGCGTTACGATAGTTGGCACCAGGCATAGTGATCTTGAAGGCAGGCGGGCCGCATATCTTTTGGCTTTGGAATGCGCTGAAAACGGAATAGCCGTATATTCAGGTTATGCGACTGGAATAGATCAGTCGTCGCATTCGGGTGCAAGTGATGGCGGCGGCAGAACATTTGCGGTCATGCCTTGCGGGCTTGCGCATTCCTACGCTTTTCGCGAACGGGGTTTGGCTGCCAGGATATACGAGTCCGGCGGTGGTTTTATAAGTCAGTTCTGCTGTGATGAGGAGCCGTATAAGTGGAATTTTCATTATCGGAATAGGATTCTTGCGCAAATAAGCGATGTGACTGTTGTAGTGCAGGCGCCGCGTCAAAGCGGAGCGCTGATAACGGCTTCAGATGCTTTGGATGCCGGAAAGGATGTTTTCGTTCATGCCGCAGGCTCGGGCCCAATGCTTCCGAGAGAGGGGACGCAGGGACTTGTCAATGATGGTGCGATGACGATTTCCTGCCTGGCTGATTTGTCGCAGCATACTTTCAATGCTTTCAAATGCGACAGCGTTATAGCTGAGATATCATATGATGACATACGGGATTTTCTTGCTTCCGCTGCTCCCGGTGAGAATGTTTATCGATATGCTGACAAATATTACAGGTTTGTGAGGCGGAAGCGGACATGACGACATGGAATCTGCTTTGATTGCATTGCTTTAGGGCGCTTCTGAAAACCTGCTGTCCGGTGAGCGCCTGTGAATTTCAGATCTGAAAGACATTGGTGAAATCGGACTCCGAGGTTTTTTGGAAGTGCCCTTTAGCTTGCGATTCCGTTTGCCAATTTGGAAATCATCCGTATGATGCATGCATATGGCATCCTCTTTTGCCGGACATGATTTCATAACCGGAAAGGCGGATTCCAATCCGGGATGGCTGGCAGTGGTGAATTTCATATCGGCGTTTTGCGGTGGTGAATACGACAGCGTATACCGTTTATCTTTTCCATTGGAGGATATGCGGCACTTTGATTTTGGAGGCTGTCGTGTATTTTCCAATGAACATAATAAGCTGGGTGATATGGGCGAAGCACAGGGATGGCGAGCTGGACCATATCACGAAATCCAGAAAGCTTAGCGCGCGGCAGAACATCATTGTTGCTGTTGTTGTCATTGCCGTTTCGTATCTTATCCATTTGATCCGGTGCATATGGTGAAAAAGATCATATGCCTTGTCATGGCGGTGGTGGGATTGAGGAATTGGATTTCGCTTCAAAAGTCGAGAAACACTGATAATGAGTGACAAATGCCATGGCAGGAAAAGATTTAGGCTTTCGTGCCTATCCAAATGGCTTTGCGACCCAAAGCGCGCATATGCGGCGCATATCCGGCGATTGGATATGGCAGAATAAATGT
>CADBSO010000122.1 GCA_902797395.1 uncultured Spirochaetales bacterium | reverse complement strand
TACAGGATTCACCCCTGTCGACGAGGATATCAGATGGCTTGTAACCCTGCTGCCGTCCTTTCCAAAATAATGAATGCAGCCCATAGCATGAATAGCTATTGAAAACCTGCTTGTTATCTGCATAATTACCTTATCTTGACAACCTCCAATCCTGAAGAGATAATAGCAGAAACCTCAAAAGTTGTCAATATTATTATTACAAGTTATATTATCCCCTTTCCCGTATAAACCCCGATGTATCATATTGTCTTTATTGTAATGGCGATACTTTCAATAATGGAAGCTGAAATTCTCTTCAAAAAACCTTGCAAAAAGCCCGTCACGGAGTTTGATGAGAGGACGTTCAACATACTCGTCAAGAGGATTGTGTTGTCAAAGGACGGGATTGAGGTCGTGTGGGATGATGGAATGCGGTAGTAACCATAGTCGCAAATAATAAAAATATACTGCTTCAATCAATTAAATCGTCCTTTTAAATTAATAAAAGAGGTTTTTTCAAAACTCCTTCCTTCATGCTGTTTGCTCTTTTGAATCGGGGCATAAATCCGATGGATTCTTCGAAAAATGTTTTTTCTTGAGAAAAGAAAAAACACTAATACATACAGTATTCGCGATTTTCTCGAAGAATGCCCTGGTTCAAAATAGACTTCGCATCATTTTGAAATGAGTTTTGAAAAAACCTCAAAAAACTGTCTTGCCAATCGGTTGGCTTTTATTTTTTTGGAACATATTTTTCCTTATAATTGCATCTTGGGTAATTGTGGCATCCATAAAATGCACCCCACGGGCCTTTCCTATAGACCATAAAGTCCCCACACCTTCTACACCTTTTATTCCTGCTGACCGCTCTAAAATCGTTAATCGAATAATCGCAATAAGGATAATTGGAACACCCATAGAAGCTACTCCCGTCTGATTTACTGGCTCTCAGCAAAAGACGCCCTGACTTGCATTGCGGGCACATGATTTCATCTTCATGTGTCATTTTTGCATCTGGGTTTAGAATCAGACATTGCTTCTCGATTTCCTTGACAAACACGGATGGGTTCTCTTCATCAGCGATTATATAAGTATAATTTCTGGTTCTCGTAAGCGCCACATACCACAGACGACGCTCTTCGGCATATTCATAACCGCTTTTTGAGCTCAGCACCATATCCAGCAGCTCATCATCTTCCGTCTTGTTCGGAAAACCAAGCCGCGAATCATCAGCATTGATGATTATTACATAGTCCTCCTCCAGCCCTTTCGAGCCGTGAACCGTGCTATACGAAAACTTCATACTCGGATAATCCCTTACCCTTACAACCGTCTTCGTTTCATTCGACTCTTTAAAGTCTATGTATATTCTGCCGTCCAGAGATATAAATTCGAAATCCTTATTATTTCTCCCCAAGATCAGCACATTTGCATTAGCATCAATCTTGCTTATCTCTTTCAGAACATCCATAAAAGCGTAGTATTTCTTGTCGGATGAATACACTATCCTCACCGGATTGTCTAAGTGCTTGGCGGAGCTAATCCTCTTGTCGAACTGTTCCGGATTAGCTTTGATGAACGGACCTGCTATGTCCTGCAGTTCTTGTGAGTTTCTATGCGTTGTGGTTATCTTCGTTATCGCGGATGCCCCGAAATATTCGGCAAAATTCAAGAATATATTAAGGTCGCATCCAGAGAATCTATAGATTGCCTGCCAGTCGTCTCCGACCGAAAACAGCTTCGAATGCCCGTGAGATATAAGCTTCTTCAAAAACTGCATCCTACTGAACGAAATATCCTGAAACTCATCCACGATAACATACTTATATTTGAAGTTATCAGTTCCTTCCAATTCCCGCATTGATTTGAGAATCATATCATCGAAGTCAATCTTCCCATTACTTCTCAAGCAGTTCATATAATACAGATAAACATCCTTGACTATAGTAAGAAGCAAACGCGCCCTTTCATGCTCATAAGCATTGCCGAACGAAAAGCCCGCGAGCTCTTCGAAACCGAACTCGTTTTCGAATCTAGCTTTATAAAGACTCAAAAAGGTTGAAATCAGATTGATGAAGGATTTGAAGTTCCGTCCTTCGTAAATGGACTCCAGCGCATTGAGGATCTCGCTATCCGACAATGGATGAATCTCAACACCATTTTCCTTTAGTTCCTTCTCCAGCTTACCGAACACACTCCCGTCATCGAACTCGTAGGAATAGGTTTCGAGGCACTTGGTCCGGTTCTGGGAGTGGATGCTCCTCTTCCACTTCATATTCAGCACGTACATCTGCGCTTCCTGCCCTTCAAACTGCTCTGCCCTACCCTCCCTATTAATTCCGTAATGCTCGTGGTATATCTTGTATTTTGGCAAATAAAAATCTGGCAGGTACTGCCTCCTGTCCGCCGTTGATGTATCCACCTCATACGGAAATTCGTATATATAGTCTATGCCGTTTATGAAATACCAGTTGGCAATAGCCATTTCCTGAAACGACTTGACATGCTCTTTCTTCAACGTTTCCCGCCTGTTGACATCGTTTGACAGATTGACTAACCATGTCCTCAGGGTTGTAAAATCCTGCTTCTTCAGATCCTCGAACATCTCCCCTTCGTTCTTGTATTTCCTGCTATGCCTGTCTGATGCAGCATACAGACCGTAGTATGCCAGAATTGTTCTGAGCATATGAGGCCTTCTTTTTATTTCCTCCCTGAAATACCTTTCTATGATAGCCTTGTATTGATCCTCGACCACAAATACCTTGTTATGCGTTTCCTTAAGAACATCCAATCCTATCTTGTGAAATGTCCCTACAGTCAGCTTCCCGTTGATTGACGACATCTTCCTCTGCAGGTCATCGGCCGATTTTTTTGAATATGACAACAGCAGAATGTCTTCGGGTTGGACTTTCTTCTCATTCAACAAGTATTTGACCTTGCCGCAAATTGTAAGCGTCTTGCCGCTTCCGGCGCCTGCTATGACCAATGTCGACAATTCGTCAGTAAGAACAGCTTCCCTCTGCTCATAATCAAGAGATATACCATTAATATCGTCGAACAGATGGTTCTTCTTGTTGTTTTCAATGAACTCCCTGTTGTGCTTTCCTATCAATTCTTTTAGATTCGAATGAATATCAAAATCATAGAACAACTTATTGCTAGCCGTCAATTCATTATTTATCTGGTCATCTCTTAATGCTAATGATCTGCAAAAATCGTCATCCAAATAAGCATCAAAGCCGTTTATTCTGTCAAAAATTGATTTTTTAGCATCATACAGTTCCTTCTGTCTCCTTATTGTTTCGAGATTTTCATACACAACAGACACATCGTCTTTGAATGATTCTTGCTCGGGTGTCAAATCCTTGTAATTTGATAAGCGAACTGCGATATCGTGGTATTTTTCCAGTTTACCTGCGTCATAGCTAAAAGGATTATTTAGGATCTCTGTTTTGCTGAATCCTGCGCTTTCTTTTATGATTTCTTCAATTTCAGCATTATGTTTGTTGATAATATCAGCAAGTTTGTCAAACTGAATGACTGCTGCTTTATATTTTCGGTTCTTACTGTTTTTGATATTGTCATACACTTCAGCGACATTAAATGGAATGGATTGCTCGATACATACAGGTTTTGTTAATGCCAATTCAATTCCGTCGAGAAACGGAACAAATATTGAATTATAATCTCTTTTCAGATTCAACCTAATTTTTAGTCTATGAAAAAATCCCATATCTCGTTTATACACTTACCATTAAGCTCTCACTAAATCAAATCAAAAAATACATAAATTCATACAGATTCTCTTAACAAAACTCCCTTATAATTATCCTTTAATAAAGGATTTAATCAAATTGTTGTTTCGCAAATTTTCAACTTATTTTTTTTATTTTTTGTAAAAGAAATGAAACAAAAAACAAGCATGTTAAATGCTGCTATGTCTTGCCGACTCATTCTCAGACGACTTTTCTGCCCTGTCTGCCTCACCTTAAATATCCCCAAAGCCGTAGCAGAAGTCACCATCTGTATAATCAAAAAACATATTCACCTCCTGTTTTTTAATATTTTGCAAGTTTCGGAAGCCATTCAATCAAAGACATAATTTCCCTGTCTTTGACCTTCGGCTCGTATGTCATAATCATGAAGGACAGAAAGTCTCTGTCTTTAAAACTCCTAATTCCGCCAAGGTCATCGCCTGGATTGAATATGTCCAGCGAACCGAATTTCCCAATGACTCCGGCATTGTACTCTATGCCGAACTCAAGTATTCTCTTCGCCTGTCTTGAATACCTGTTGGTATGCCTCAGCGCATAATCGAGGCATTTGTTCAGTATAGGATTCGGAATGTCAGCGCTGACGGCTTTCGGCACTTTAGTTCCCATGCTGTCCCTTTTGAAATATTCGTACTCGTAATGCCTGATATCGAACAACCTGTCAAAAAGGTGCGAGCTATCCAAAAGAAGCGCATGATACACATCCGAGTTGAACAGGCTATTCTCTCCACCATAATGACCAATGCTGAAAAACATCTGGTATGAATCGTATATGTTAAAAAAACAAATCTGCATCATTCATACTTGCGACAAGTCTTGCAAACCCTATCTTATTATTAAAAGGAAGAGGAAAAAAATGTTTTTTCTTAGTGAAGGTCATCATGTCACTAAAGTATCCATTGGTGCAGATGCCGTAGACATCGTAAAGATATCTGACACCGTTTTTCGCTCCGTACTCTATGATGTATTCAAGAAAAGATTTTCCGAACTCATCGAAATTGGACATTATCGGATTGCCCATCCTATCAACCTTCCTATCGAACTCATTCACATACAAGTCGTAGTCATCGACATAGGCATAGTATCTAAAGCCCTTGTCAAACGGAATGCTGCTCTTCTCTACAGGAAGCTTATACGCTTCTTCGTTCAATATCCTTGAAAGAGGTGCACCAAATATCGTTTCCAGCGGAATAATGAATTCATACTTCAGAGGTCTCTGCCCTTGCAGCATCTTTGATATGTTGGTTGTTATGACAACAAATTTTGCAAAAAAAGTAATCGTGTGGCAATCGTGTAATTGTATAGATTTCGTGTAAGCGAAATCTCTTCAAGAATTCACTCGGACTCATTTCAAATAAAAACAAGTTCTTCTTTGCAATTCGTCACTCGCTTATGCTTGTATCAAATCTGTTCTCGGGATAGACGAAACTTGGAAAATCGTCAGAGAGAAGGCTCTCGGCACCTCCGCCCTTGAGGCAAAGACAAAAGAGCTGAACGATAAGCTTGATGAGATTTGCAAAAAGGTTGAACTGGAAATAAAGACAAACTCCTCCACTATCCAAGACCAGAAGGAATATCAGAGGAAATCGATGCCTTATGCTTGGAGTTCGAAAAGACCAAGTCGTAACTTGAGAAGGTTCAAGGCGAGATTGACGACAAAAAGTCAAGGATGACAGAGGCTGAAGTCTTCTTCAAGAACCTTGCCGAAATCAAAAGACCCGTCACGGAGTTTGATGAGAGGACATTCAACATACTCGTCAAGAGGATTGTGGTGTCAAAGGACGGGATTGAGGCTGTGTGGGATGACGGAATGCAGCGATCATCTCATCGTTATCAAAAATCGCCAAAACAATGTTCAGCGCCTCCCAATCCTAAAGCCATAAAACACTCCGCTCCCTCATCGCATGAGAGCCGCAAACATCTCGAAAACAAAATTGCAGTCTCACAGATCCGGACTTCTCTCTACGCTGCGAAGGCTCACACCCTCCGGCCTGAAGTCCATCTGAGCCTCCCAGAATTCCACACCTCTGCTTCTAGCCTCAGATACGGTTCTTGAAACCTTCTCATAATTTGCGGAGCGCAGGCGTTCTTTCCTTTGTGTGATGCGGTATTGGAACACCTGCAGAAAAACGACTCTCTCATGCTCTAAAAGCGAATCAGCGAGCTCATTGATATGTTTTACCATCCTGTCTGTAGAGGAAAACGGCTTAGGCGGAAGTGTCTTGATATCTTTCCCATACTTTACATTGATCGTTGTCAGCGGAGTCTTTACCTCCAAATATGTATCTCCAACTTTGAAATCCAGCTTGGATATACCCAGATTCACCTCTCTCTAAACATTGCTGAAATCAGAAACGATCTCATCCAGCTCGTGTTCGTTGAAGAAGTGCTCTACCAGCTTATTAGAAAGGATCCGATTGATGCCCGCCCAGTTCTCATCATCTAAAAGAAGCACTGCCTCAATATCGTATTTCAGCTTGCGTTTCGGATCGTCATGATAGGACAGGAGACATGGCAGGTTTTTATTCTCCACATCGCCAATGCGGTTTGTCGTTGGGATATGAGCAATCAGTTCTTCTCCGTCTATATCCACCAGAGCGGTAAACTGACTTTTTCTTTTTAACATCATTCCTCTAATCAGAGATTTCTCAAATACATACGCACTCATTTCTTCACCACGATGGTCAACATGACCAAATCTTCATCTCCGGTGTTAATGATAGAGTGTTCCGATCCTTTAGGGCAGATGTGCATGACTCCCGGCATCAGAGCTTCCTCTATGCCATCGCAAAAGGCTCTGCCTGTTCCGCTGACGATACAGTTCATGTCATCACCGGATTCCTGCTTATGCGTTCCAATACTTCCTCCCGGATGGATTGATGTCGGAATGATCCGATAGGAATCATCATTATACATACGGGCACTCATCATACCGGTACCATTATTCATCCCCGGAAATGTTACAGAATCTATTTTATTGAAATCTATCTGCATATTCGCCATCCCCAATATTCCAATTATAATCTTGCCTGGTTGCTCTGCTGCCTTGCCATTACTTCAAGCATATGTCTACCGATTTTCTCTGGATCGTAGTCATTTGTCTGGCAGATGAACCGCAGGCCGTCCGGTGTCAGTATGCGGCCGTTATTCTTATCTTGAAGATACTTCTAAAATTCCTCGTACTCCGAATTCTTAATCTGCTTCATCGCTGCCCTCCGTTCTTCAATCACAAGTATTTCTTAAACGCCTTCTTCATCTTGAGCATGACATCAATGATCCAATCAAACTGTGCGTTCCATTGGCTTTTGTCTCCGAAGGTCACGCCCTCCTCGATAACGATGCGGCTTGCCTTACGCTCCGGCAGTTCCCGCCAGTCAAAGGTCAATTTGGCATCGGATTCGATGGCATCCTTATTATCAAAGAGGGAGTGGAACAGGCATTTATCCTC
>CADBSO010000121.1 GCA_902797395.1 uncultured Spirochaetales bacterium | reverse complement strand
AGGCTTTCCGCCCCAAAGCGTGCCTCTCCAGCACCTCTCCGGCTCTGCGGCTCTGTCCTATCAGTCAAACTTTCGGACATAGCCAAACATTATAACATGGTCAGAAACAAAAACCATGCCCTTGGCACAATAATCTAAGCCTTGATCTTGCCCGTAAGATACAAAGACAGCAAAGCCAAATCGCTTTGGCGAATGCCGCTGATCTGAGATGCCTGCCTAAGGGTTTGAGGACGCACCCTATTCAGCTTCTCAAGCGTTTCCGCCGACAGGCCCTTGCACAAGGAGAAATCGAAATCCTCATGTATTTTCACGCTTTCCGCTCTCTTGAAAACACTGAGGCTTCTCTTTTCCCTATTGGCATAACCCTCATATTTTATGTCCTGAACAACAGTATCAACGCAATTGTAATCATATGCGGATAACTCCGGAAAACGGCTGATCACCTCGTCTGTATCAGAGGAATCCTTGCATATGGCATCCGAAATCAAGCTTCTGCCAGCTTCCCTGCGCGACTTTATCACATCCATTATATCGCTTATAACCAAAAGCTTTTTAGCAAATGCCTCCTTGCGCTTCTCATCCGCCGTACCGATCTCAATCGCATATGGCGTAAGCCTTCTGTCAGCGCTGTCCGCACGAAGTGAAATGCGGTATTCGGCTCGCGATGTGAACATCCTATAAGGCTCATTCGTGCCTTTGGTCACCAAATCATCTATCAGAACGCCTATATACGCCTCATCACGCTTCAAAACGAGAGGCTCCCGCCCCATAAGCTTCAAGCATGCGTTGATTCCCGCAATAAGACCCTGACCAGCCGCTTCCTCGTAACCGCTCGTACCATTAGTCTGGCCGGCTATGAAAAGATTGCCGATGATTTTGGATTCAAGGGACGAAAACAAATCCATCGGATTGCAGAAGTCGTATTCCACAGCATACGCATAGCGCTGTATCTGACAGTCCTCCAATCCGGGAACCGTTCTGAGAAACCTGTCCTGAACATCAGCCGGCAGCGATGATGACAACCCATTGAGATACATGGTAGGAGCATCCTTGCCCTCCGGTTCTATGAAAACCTGATGCCTGTCCCGTTCCGGAAAGCGCTTGACCTTATCCTCTATGGAAGGGCAATACCTCGGACCCTTGCCCACTATCAAACCCGAAAACAACGGGCTCCTGTGGAAATTGTCCCTGATAATCTGATGCGTCCGCTCGTTAGTGAAAGTTATATGACATGGAACCTGTCTGGAAATATCCTGCGGATCCCTTGTCATAGGCTTCAAAAACGAAAATGGAATAATCATATTGTCCGGTTGCTGCAAGTCACATTTCGAATAGTCTATGGATTCCTTGATTATCCTGGCAGGCGTACCGGTCTTCAATCGGGCGATATTGAATTTCCTCTTCACAAGGTTCTCGGAAAGTCCGACTGCAGCCTCCTCGCCTATCCTTCCCTCGCGTTTCACCACTTCTCCGGTGAAGGTCCTGGCATTCATGAAAGTTCCAGTGGTAAGAACAACCGACCTTGTGCTGACAATACCCACCTTATCAGTCATTCGAGTGCTTTCGCCCTCACGCGCATTCTCCTTGTACTGAACCGCAGCTACCTTGCCGCCCTCTTCGATTATATCAACCACTGTGCCTTCAATCAGAGTTATATTAGCGCGCGAAAGAAGAAGATTGCGGGCATTTTGGGAATAAAGATACTTGTCTTCCTGAGCGCGAGGAGCCTGAACAGCCGCTCCGCGGCTTTTATTCAATTGGCGAAACTGAAGAAGCGCGCTATCGGCCAAAACGCCCATGACACCGCCTAGCGCATCTATTTCCTTTACGATGTTACCCTTGGCAAGGCCGCCTATCGCAGGATTGCAGCTCATTCTAGCCACAGCAAACGCATCCTGCGTTATCACAACCACCTTATCACAAAGACTGGAAGCGGCCATAGCCGCTTCGAGACCGGCATGCCCCGCCCCAACAATCAAACAATCGCAATCCATACCAACGGTTATCCTATAATTCGAAAATAAATGTCAAAGGCCCGGCGTTAACGCTTCTGACCATCATATGAGCCCCGAAAACACCCGTTCCAACCTCAAAGCCCTTCGCTCTGATTTCCGCAACGAATCTGTTATAGAATTCCTCCGCTCCGTCTTTCTCCATAGCATTTTCAAAACCCGGCCTGTTGCCCCCAGCAAACGGATCCGAGGCAAGAGTAAACTGGCTCACTACCAGAAACGAACCGCCGGCTTGGCCTATGCTCAAATTCATTTTTCCAACATCATCAGGAAAAATCCTGAAAGCCGCTATCTTGGCGGCCATTTTAGCAATATCCCGCGCATCATCACCCTTTTCCGCGCAATAATACACAAGGAAACCTTTGCCTATTTTTCCTGTGATCTCGCCATCAACGCTAACCTCAGCCTCATCGACACGCTGGACAACAGCTCTCATCAGCCTTCTATTTCCCTGACAAACGCCTTTTTATCGGCGCTCTTGAAAAACGCAGACGCCGACACCATGAGACTCACGCCAGCCTTCTTCAATTCCGCGGCATTTGACAAGCCAGCCCCGCCATCAACGGAAATATCAAAAGCAAGCTTCCTGCGCTTCTTCTCCTCGTTCAGCCTTGAAATCTTATCAATAGAGGTCTTAATGAACTCCTGTCCGCTAAATCCGGGGTTAACGCTCATTATAAGCACCAAATCAACGAAAGGAAGAATCTCATCGAGAACGCTCAAGCTCGTCGCAGGATTCAATGCGACTCCGGCTTTCAAACCCGCATCCTTGATTCTTTTGACGCAATAATGCAAATGGGTAGCCGCTTCGGCATGAACAGTGATATAATCGCTTCCCGTCTTGATATAGCTCTCCAAAGTCTGTTCCGGGTTGGATATCATAAGGTGCGTATCAACCAAAAGCCTGGTCCTCTCCTTCACATTGCGCACGAAATCCGGCCCGAATGTGAGATTTGGAACGAAATGCCCGTCCATGACATCAAGATGTATCATTCTGCACCCAACATCCTCAAGCAGCTTTATATGCTGATCCATAATTGTAAGGTCAGAACCCAATATCGAAACCGAAAGCGTAGCGCGTTTTTCCATATCCATTCTCCTAAGATTTCACAAAATGATGCGAAGCCAAACAAAAAAAGGGAACCCCAGAACAAAGTCTGGAATCCCCCGTAAAACGAATCATTCCTGCGAACGATTATTTCATTATCTTCTCTGCGAGATCGACAACCCTGGTGGAATATCCCATCTCATTGTCGTACCAGGAGAACACCTTGAACATGGCCTTATCCATCTTCATCGTGAGCTGAGCGTCGAAAATAGAGGAATGGGAATTACCCTGAATGTCGCGTGACACAATCGGATCCTCGGTATACTCCAGGACACCCTTCATGCTTCCCTTGGCAGCCTTCTTCACAGCCGCGTTGACATCCTCGACAGTAACATCCTTCTCAAGCTCGACAACAAGGTCAACGATCGATCCGGTAGGTGTGGGAACTCTCATGGCGCAGCCGTTCAGCTTGTCCTTGAGGGAAGGAATGACCTTTGCGACAGCCCTTGCAGCACCTGTGGTCGTAGGTATGATGGAAAGGCCAGCGGATCTTGCCCTCCTGAGGTCCTTATGCGGCTGGTCGAGAATGACCTGATCGTTCGTATAAGCATGAACCGTAGTCATAAGACCATACTTGATGCCGAAAGCATCATTGAGCACTTTTGCCAAAGGAGCAAGACAGTTGGTCGTGCACGAAGCGTTCGAGAAAGCGACAGCATCCTTGCTGATCTCATTATCATTAACGCCAACCACTATTGTCTGATCAATCTCATCAGCAGCAGGAACGGTAAGGATGACCTTCTTGGCGCCAGCCTTGATGTGATCCTTGTAACCGCCTT
Source organism: uncultured Spirochaetales bacterium (assembly GCA_902797395.1). Taxonomy (GTDB): domain Bacteria; phylum Spirochaetota; class Spirochaetia; order Sphaerochaetales; family Sphaerochaetaceae; genus UBA9848. The sequence goes on along the minus strand of CADBSO010000121.1, from coordinate 19,892 downwards.
TCGGACCCTCTGCGGTCTTGAACACGCCGGTCGACTCGATCACGACATCAACGCCGAGCTTTCCCCAAGGAAGATTCTCAGGACTTCTCTCTTTAAGGATCTCGATCTTCTTGCCCTTTACGGTGATGCTGTTTTCATCATAGGAAACCTCGTGCTTGTACAAGCCATAGGTCGAATCATACTTCAAAAGCGTAGCAAGCGTCTTCGCGTCAGTAAGGTCATTGATCGCGACTATCTCTATATCTTTTCTCTCGAAAGCAATTTTGAAAACGTTTCTTCCGATTCTTCCGAATCCGTTAATTGCTAATTTCATAGCATTTCCTCCAAAAAATCGCTATATATAATATATGTTATCAGCTTAATTGTCAAAGTCGCCCCGATTCGTGTCAGATTCTTTTTCTCAAAATGTTTTCTATTTCGCTCCTGACCTGCTCGAAACAGGATTCCTCCACCTCCACAAGCATCCTCACATCATCCGCCTCCACGGTTTCAAGAAGTTGCGCGGATCTATCCTTGAAAAGCCTTTTCAGTCTTCCTATGTCCTGATAGCCCGCCGTGAACTCAAGCCTGCGCGTTTCCTTGATTTCAGCGAACTCCGCTTGGCTCACGCACAACTTAGCGCTATCGCAATATGCCCTTTTAAGACCTCCCGTGCCAAGCAGAATTCCGCCAAAATATCTGATTGTGAACAATGCGACATTCACCGCGCCAGTCCCTTTGAGAACATCCAAAGTCGGCAAGCCGGCAGTGCCTTTCGGCTCCCTATCATCACTGAATGAGAAAAACGACTGGTTCGAGAATATCGCCGCATGAACTATATGCTTCGCACCCGGATGCTCCAAGCAAAGCTTTTCCTTTTTTGATTTCAGATCATCGGCATCATTGCAATGCGATATCACGGAAATGAAACGCGACTTTCTTACGACGATCTCAGCCGTCGCTTCCTTGACAATACGAAGCATGGAAACCCGAAAACCAGATTCAGGACGGCTGGAAGCCGCAAATCACAGAAAGCATCTTATCGAAATCGGATTTCTCCAGCGCCGGGTTGAGAAGCGTGAATTTAAGATACACATCGCCATTCAATGCGGTTTGTCCTATTATCACTCTCTTCTCATGCATGAGCCATCTTCTCAGCTTCCTATTGAATTCATTGACATCGGCTCCTTTCACAGAAGGCAAGCGCCTGAATACGACCGAAGTCAATTCCGGCTCGTTGAGCGTCTCTATGTCATCCTTGGCATCAAGTATGTCATGGAAATACCGCGCGTTATCAAGCATGGACGTGACCATGTCGTCAAGACCATCAGCTCCGCGGACCATGAATGCCATAAGAACCTTCAGGCAATCAGCGCGTCTCGTGGTAAGAAGGCTTTTCCCGACAAGATTGTCATATCCGTCATCCTCATCCTCCTCCCGATTCAGATAATCCGAATGGAACGAAAGGCAATCAAAATCCGCAGCATCGCGAACAAGTATGCACGAGCAGCTGACCGGCAGCAAAAACATCTTGTGAAAATCAACCGTAATCGAATCGCACAATCTCAGATTCTCAACCCGTTTTTTGTATTTTCCACTGAGAATGCATGCGCTCCCGTACGCCGCATCAGCATGAAAATGCATTCCATGCTTCTTGCAAACCCTGCTTATCGCCTCAAGATCATCTATGGATCCGAAGTCTGTTGTCCCGACGGTAGCAACCGCCATGCACGGAACAAATCCCGCTTTCAAATCCTCATCCACCGCCTTTTCGAGCAGTTCCACATCCATCTGCATTCTGCTATTGACCGGAATGCAGCGCACGCTATCATACCCCAGCCCCAAAATGTGAGCGGACTTATGAAAGGAAAAATGAGCGATCTCGGATATGTATATCCTTAGCTTTCCGGAAAGATCCCGCAAACCGGACTTCCTCACATCACTGCCTAGTTTGGCGAAAGCCTTATCCCTGGCAATCAGACACGCCTGCAAATTGGATTGGGTTCCCCCGGATGTGAAAGTGCCATCGGAATTACCATCAAATCCATAAAGCCGCGCAAGCCTTCTGATAAGAGCTATCTCAACCTCTGTAACCGACGGCCCCTGGTCCCAAGAATCCATCGACTGGTTATATGCGGCGATAATGGTTTCCGCTGCAATGCTTTCCACCAGAACAGGGGTATGAAGATGTGCCATTATTCCGAAAAGCGACACCTTGAGCATATCCGGCAAAACCTTCGATTCCACCAATGACATGGCCTTATCGAATCCGATCCCCTTCTCCGGCAGGATGTCAAGCTCGGAAATCGACTTGCGAACATCCTCCGGTTTCGCGCCGCTGAAACCCTCTTCCATTCCGAAGCTTCTGCACAACGCTTCAATCACAGCCTCGGACTGATGCCTGAACTCCGGCAAAGCATTGCCGTTCAAAACAAACTTTCCCCGCATCCGATCAGTCTTCTTTACTATTCATATTATCGGCTATTTCCCTGATGGCAGAGAAAACATCCAAAAGGCTTATCCCTCCCAATGTCAGCAAATACAACACCACAGGCATACCTATTATGCTTATCGCAGCCTCAACCAAAAGACTTCCGAAGCTAACACCGCGAATCAGCCCGTCAATAAGCAAAAACACGCCATACGCCACAAAACAGAACGCGGCAACCCAAAAAACGAACTTCATCAATCCCCTAAGCTTTTTAGCGGGATTCGAAAACAGCCCGCTTTTCCTACCTTTTGCCATATGCATCTCCAATTCATATCAGCCCGACCGCTTCAAAAAACGGCGCAAGGCCTGAAAATCACGGCTCTGTCCTATCAATCAGTCTTTCAAACACAGCCGAAAACTATTATAATTGATTGCAAGGTTTTTTCAAAAAACACTTTCTTCGCACTGCAAAAAACACTGCCGAACATCATTTGGAATATATGTCGTATTTGCTCAAAAGATATTGGGCAACACCCGGCGCATCCGGATCGCGGACAGGATGACCCTTATCCAGTTTCCGCATGGCATCAATATCATCATCATCAAGGCTGAAGTCAAACACATCAAAATTCTCGCGGATCCTATCCGAATGAGACGATTTCACCAAAGCAATGACACCCTCATGAATTATGAATCCGAGTATTATCTGGGCGATTGTCTTGCCATGCTTTTCAGCTATTTCGGAAATAGCCGGTTCGCTCATAAGATCCGCATCCGCCCTGGCAAGAGGACTCCACGCCTGCAAAACGCACCCCGCCTCCGACATGATCCGCCTGATATTCCTCTGCTGGCTGTAGGGATTGAACTCCACTTGATTAACAGAAGGCTTCACATCAAATCCGGGGTAATGCTCCTTCCACATTCTGGCCGTCATATTGGAGACCCCGATGCTTCTGATTTTACCCGCCGCCTTTGCCTCCTCCATGGCTTTCCATGTGCCCTGAACATCCCCATATGGCTGATGAACAAGATACAAGTCCATATAATCCATATCCAAACGCCGCAATGAATCATCAATAGCGGCCCTGGTTCTGGCATACCCATTATCCTGAAGCCAAACCTTCGATGTGACAAATATCTCATCCCTACCTATCCCGCTATCGCGAACCGCCTTGCCGATCTCCGATTCATTCATATAGAGAGCAGCGGTATCAATAAGCCTGTATCCTATTGAAAGAGCTTGTGAAACCGCCCTGTACGCCGTACCATCCGACGGAATCTTATACGTCCCGAAGCCTAATGTCGGAATTTCAACGCCATCATTCAAAACAAATTTTCTCATCATAAGCCTGCTCAAGCACCTTATGACATTCTCGCGAAATCAGAAAATATTTTCAAGAAACGGGAAACGGCGCTTCTGGAAAACCTGATAATCAAGGATGCCAGCGGATTTTGAATTGCACAATGGCAATGATATAATGAGGAGCATGAAGAAGATGACTATGATTTACTTGATAGCTGTCATATTGATAAACCTGGCCTGCATGATCGCAATACTCGCAATCAAGGGGCATAGCGAGAAAAAAATCCCCATAAGGGCGCTCATCCTGCCCAAATTCGAAATCGGAGACATATCAGGCGATTTTCCCGGCGAAGCCCAATTCTACTACAATGGCTTGCTGAATGGCGGAAAGGAATATGCCATCCCCACAGGCGACGGCAATCTCAAGATATATGTCAAAGATGAGATCGCATTATGCGTCATAGGAATGAGCAAGACAAATGCGGCATTGAACACGATGCGCGTCTTGTCCGACGAGCGTTTCGATTTCTCAAAAACCTATGTCATTTCAACCGGCTGCGCCGGATCAGCCATAGGAAACAGCGTAATGGGAGATGTTTTCATAATAACCGGATGCGCGGACTACGATATCGGACATCATGCCGATCCAAGGGAAATGGCAAGCGGCAGGTTGGAAACATGGTTTCACGATCCGGCTTACGATAGCGTAACATCCATAAAACTCGACAAATCGCTGACAGACAGAATCTATGAGCTGGTGAAAGACGTAAAATTGGAAACAACAGAACAAACGCGGAAATTCATGAAAACCGCGTTCCCCGGCGAAGCATGGGCTGACAGAAATCCAAAAGTGCTTAAAGGCTCGACATTGACAAGCGATAATTACTGGAAAGGAAAATACAGCCATGACAATGCGATTCTGATTGCCAAAACATACGCTCTCGCCGATCCGTTCGCAACTACGGAAATGGAGGACAACGCCATTGGGCTCGCCTTAAGGAAACTTGGCATGTCAGACCGATACATCATCATACGCGACAGCGTGAACATGGATGTATTCATGATGGGCGAAACCCCGGAAAGCCTTTGGGATCCGGATGCGGGAAATTCCGTCGCCGCCGAAAGCAGCAAGGAATCCGCCAACATCTTCACGATATCAATGGAAAACAACTACAAAGTAGGAAAGGTCATAATCGATGCAATAAAAAACGGCAGGCTATAACATAGCCTGCCGCACATCAAATGCCCTCGCAAGAGGTCGGATCAAAACCGGAATCAGAACCCGACTCCAACACCCAAGGCGCCGACAAAGCAAACGCTGCCGTCACGGAAGCCGGCCAAACCAACATCCCCAGTAAAATACAAGGGGTTGTACTCATATTCGCTCCGCACGCAAAGGCATACCGAATATATCGTAGGGTCGGATGATCTCGAAAGCAGCTTGTACTCTCCGGCTATGCCGATATATGTGTCGGAATACCTGTTTTCGCGGCATGCCTTGTCAATCCTGAACAGAATCTCATCGCGCAGCTTCATCTCAAAGACCAAGCGTTTCTTGTCCTGGTCGCCGGAGCCTGCCACACTAGCCAATTCAGCTCCAACGCCAAAGGAAAGCACATCTTTAAACGAACCTGCCTTTACGCTCACGGATGGCATTCCGCCGAAATGAAAGATGTTCTTGCCCTCCCAAGTCACATAAGCGCCGATTCCAACGCCAAGACGAAACCCATCATCGTTCTGCTTAGGCGCTTCGTATGACTCGGTAGGTTCTCCGCTGCGCGCAGCCATGTCCTGCAAGGCATCCAGACTCAAACTGAATGCCCATATGCTCGGAAAAGCGAAAAGCAAAACGGAAATCAGCGCCTTCTTCATACTTCTTCCCAAAACAACCTCCAAAAGCAATGCTGAGAGATCACAGCGAAGCGGCCGCATCGCAGAGCTTCATGAACTTGTCCTTGCTGAGGGATGCTCCGCCGACAAGAACACCATCAATGTCCTTCTGCCTCAGAATCTCATCGACATTATCAGGAGAAACCGAACCGCCATACAAGATCTGGATTTTCTCGGCTATCTTGTCAGTGAAAATCCTGGCAAGCCTGCTTCTGATATAGGAAATGGCCTCTTCGGCATCGCCCGAGGTAGCGCTCTTTCCCGTTCCAATAGCCCATATCGGCTCATATGCTATTGTCAGATGCTCCTTCGCGTCCGCAGGGCTTATCCCCTTGAGACAATTCGAAAGCTGGAACGCCAAAAACTTCTTCCATGAGCCGAGTTTGCGCCTGACCTTATCCTCACCTACGCACAAAATCACATCAAAGCCGCTATCAAAAGCCTTCTTGAGCTTCTTGTTCAGGATCGAGTTGGTCTCGCCGTAATATTCTCTCCTCTCGCTATGTCCGAGAATCGTTTTGGAAACGCCAACGGATTTCACGACATCACATGAAACTTCCCCGGTGAAAGCGCCCTTATCATTCTCGTTGATGTTCTGCGCATACACATCGATTTGAGTCTTATTCAGAGCCTGAGCCACGCAATCGAGAAGCGGGAACTGAGGGCATACCGCAATCTCGGCATTCTGAACATCCGCATTCTCCTTGATGTGATTGACCAAATCGAGTCCCTCGGACTTGTTAAGATTCATCTTCCAGTTGCCTGCGACAAGCTTTCTGCGATTAACTCTCGCATACAATGCGGTGAGGCTTTCGAAATATCTTCCCTCAAGGAACTCAAGAGATGCTCCACCGCCTGTGGATATATGATAGATCTTATCGCTCAAGCCGCTTTTCTTCACGGCACTTACGCTATCCCCACCGCCTACGACCGTCTTGGCATCCTTCAACGAGGTTATCATGCGCGCTATCTCATTGGTTCCTTTAGCGAAGTTATCGAACTCGAACACTCCGGCAGGACCATTCCAGAAAACCGTCTTCGCGCCGCCGATAGCCTTTTTGATATCAGCGAGCGTCTTTGATCCGACATCCATTCCTATGAGATCGGCAGGTATGTCAACGCTGCTGACTTCAACCGGAACGGCAGACGCATCAAACTTGTCCGCGCACACATGATCCGAGGGAAGAATGATCTTCTTCTTAAGCTCCGCAGCCTTGCCGAGGAAAGACAAAGCCGTTTCGATATAATCATCCTCGACCATGCTCTTGCCAACCTCATGACCCTGAGCCTTAAGGAACGTATATGCCATGGCGCCGGCGATTATGATCTTATCAGCTATTTTCAAAAAGCTCTCAAGCACGCTTATCTTCGAGGAAACCTTGGAACCTCCGACAATCACGACAAACGGACTGTCCGCGTTCTTCTTCAGCTTGGAAAGAACATCTATCTCCTTTTTCATCAGGAAACCCGCATAACAATCATCAATGAAATGCGTCACTCCCTCTGTTGAGGCATGGTTCCTGTGGGCGCAGCCGAACGCATCGTTTATATACACGTTTGCGAACTTGGAAAGGGTCTTTGAAAGCTCCCTATCGTTCTTCTCCTCGCCCTTTTCAAATCTGATGTTCTCAAGAAGGATGACATCCCCTGGCTCCGCGGACTTTATCTTCTCGTATGTCTTCTCGCTGGTCACATCGCCAAGCAAAGTGACCTCCCTGCCAATAAGCTCTCCAAGCCTCTTCGCAACAGGAGCAAGGCTGTACTTTGAATTCACCTCGCCTTTAGGCCTTCCGAAATGCGCCATGATCACAGGGATTCCATCCTTTGAAAGAACCAGGTTCAATGTCGGAAGACTCTGAACAATCCTCTCATCGTCCTGTATCACACCATCCTTGACAGGCACGTTGAAATCAAACCTTATCAGCACCCTTCTGCCTTTGAAATTCACTTCATCAATAGTCTTCAACTCTCTCATTAGCGTATATACCTCCAAATACAAGGCGCTTCCAGAATCTGCGATTATTTCAAAGGCCGCTTCTAAAAACCTCAAAGTCGGACTTCACCAATGCCTTTCAGTTTTTTAGAAGCGCCCCAAAACGAATCGGATTTCAAGAATGCCCCAAAAAAATCAAACTTCCGCAGCCGCGCGTCAGATCGACAGCTTTATCTCCTTGCCTCCGGAAAGCTGGTTTCTCTTCTCGCGAACGCTCTCATCGGCAAGATAGTCGTCAAACCCCTCGCGCCTGTCGATTATTCCGTTCTCGGTGAACTCTATGATCCTGTTCGCCACCGAGGATATGAACTCATGATCATGCGAATTGAAGAGAATGACGCCCTTGAAATCTATCAATCCGTTATTCAGGGACTGTATGCTTTCCAAATCCAAATGGCTTGTCGGCTCGTCGAAAATCAGAACATTGCAATTCTCCAACATCATCTTCGACAGCACGCATCTTACTTTCTCGCCCCCAGACAGAACACTCACCTTCTTAAACACCTCGTCGCCGGAAAAAAGCATTCTTCCCAAAAACGACCTTATGAACGTCTCATCCGAATCCGCCGGAGCGAATCTGGCAAGCCAGGAGAAAATCGTATCATCGGTCTGAAACAAATAGTCATTGTCTTTCGGGAAATAGCTTACGGATGTCGTAACGCCCCACCCGAAATCTCCGCTATTCTGTTTCATCCTGTCCGAGATTATATCGAAAAACGCAGTCTTTGAGGAATGCATCGGACCCACAAAAGCAATCTTATCTTTAGGTTCGACTATAAGGGAAAGGTTGTCCAAAAGCTTTTCCCCAGCGTTCTCATATGAAAGCCCATTTATTTCCAGCACCTTGTTTCCGATCTCCCTGCTTGGCTTGAATGCGACATACGGAAACCTTCTCGACGAGGGTTTTATGTCATCGACGGTCAGCTTCTCGATAAGCTTTCTCCTGCTCGTAGCCTGCCGGGACTTGGCGACATTCGACGCAAAACGCTGTATGAATTCCTTAAGCTCTGCGATTTTCTCATCAGCGCGCTTCTTCTCGTCCTTCGCTTGCCTGGCAGCTATCTGCGATGAAGCGTACCAGAAATCATAGTTTCCGACATACATGGTGATCTTTCCGAAATCAACATCCGCAATATGCGTGCAAACGGTATTCAGGAAATGCCTGTCATGCGACACGACTATGACAGTGTTCTTGAAGTCAAGCAGGAAATTCTCCAAAAAAACAATGCTCTCGAGATCCAAGTGGTTGGTCGGCTCATCCAAAAGAAGTATGTCCGGATTGCCGAACAGCGCCTGCGCAAGAAGAACGCGAACCTTGTCCGTATCCTCTATGTCCTTCATGAGTTTCTCATGGAGCGCCGACGGAACGCCTATGCTCGAAAGCAACGTAGCCGCATCCGATTCCGCTTCCCAGCCGCCCATCTCCGCAAATTCAGTCTCGAGCTCGCTCGCCCTTATTCCGTCCTCGTCGGTGAAGTCCTCTTTCTGGTATATCGCCTCTCTCTCCTTCTTGACATCATAGAGCTTCTTATGTCCCATGATTACTGTGTCCAGAACGGAAAACTCATTGAATTCGAAATGGTTCTGCTTAAGAACAGCCATCCTCTCTCCGGGAGTTATCGTTATGGTTCCGGAATCCGGTTCAATCTCCCCTGAAAGAATCTTCATGAACGTGGATTTCCCGGCGCCGTTAGCTCCGATTATCCCATAACAATTTCCGCTTGAGAACTTGATGTTCACATCTTTGAACAAAACCTGCGTGCCGTATGAAAGTGAAATATTTGATGCGCTTATCATAATTTTTTTATTATAATATAAAAGATGTTTTTCTACAAAATCCGATTGCGCAAAAATCAACTGTCAACATGTCCGGTTAATCACTATTTTCAAAAAAACATATGATTGCAATCCATCGGCCGTATTTTTTATCCACACAACTTGACAACATCACTGAAAACCCTTATCACATATAATGAAAAATTGCATCAGAATCGCATGTGAAAACAAATTCAGCGTTCAGAGGACTGATCCCCAGCAAGATGCGAGTTTCATTTCCGCATATGATCCGATGCGAACTAGGAGGAAATCATGATAGAAGATTTTAGCTCATGGAAACAATTCGAAGTTGATGCAACCAACTATTTAAATCGCAATTTTAGCGATGCGGCATCGTTCGAACACCAAGGAGATTCGGATTCTACCGTTCCTGACATTTTTGTCTCAACGCACAATGGTAGTTTTTACATTGAAGCAAAGAAATGTCCCTCCCAATGCGGACAGTTCGTATTAATGCCAGATACTAAAAATTCAAAGTTCGAATATAGCCATCAAAACAAATACCCGAATAACAAGTACGCACAAATTATAATCAATTTTATGAATCGCCATTTTAGTGAATTTAAAGATGCTGGAACTTCAGGCAAAGAAATAGCTTTTTTCGGATGCAAAGATATTTTTGCTAAATGGATAAAAACTGCCTACGCCAACAAAGGCATCAAATTTATCATCACCAACGAATTCAAATTGCTTCTACTTGAAGATATCAGCAAAGCTTTTGATATAACAGCCAAATTCAGAATCAAAAGAAGCGGATCACGGTCCCCCAACCAAAACGACAACGAGGTTATAGCAAAATATATTAATGCGGAACATTATATTGATAATTTCATCATAACACAAGATAAAAGAGCATTCGTTCGGGCTAATGAAAATTTAGATAACAAAAGATTTTACATAGATAAAGATGAGTTCATGTTCTCAAAAAAAGAAACCGGAATATTCGAAGTTCGCAAATTATCAAACACATTCAATTCGAATGTTATTTTCGAATTAAAGTTGAAACCAGGTTTTTACGGTTTAACAAAGCATGAAATGAAACAACTGCTGCTGTCTACTCCAATAGATGGCTCTTTTCCATCTTAAATTCAATATATTTTTTTACCGAATACCTGAAAGTGCTCATCGAATAACTGCCAATCGGCAGATAATCGATGAGCACTTTTTTCAGTTGCTCGTTGTTCCCGTTTTTTTTCAGCAGCCGGATAAGATGCTCGCATTTGTCTTTCTTGTATTCAGCATCAAGGTCACACCCCAAGATGGAATTTTCCAAGCGCTTCAATCTGGAAACAAAGTCACTGCAGATTTTTTTGCCATATTGCTTTGAGGATAAATATATTTTGAATCCTATCTCATCCATTTTTCAGTTTCTTCCCGATTTCAATAGCTATATACTGCAAAACATCTATAACAACGGAATTTCCAAACTGCTTATAAGCCTGATTTGCTTTTTTTGATACTATATAAGAGTCCGGGTATCCCATAATGCGAGCACACTCCCTAGGATGCAGCTTCCTCGGCCTCCCATTCACCAAATACCCACCGGTTTTCGCAAATACGCCGCCACCATATGCAGATAATGTCACCGCAATCCCTTTGGGGCTATAGATCCTTTCTCCCTGACCACCCTTGTTTATCGTTCCCAATCGAATCGGCTTGCTGCTATATTCATCATCCTTTGTATTGCTGTAATAAGTGTCAGGCCTATCAACATACAAATTTTTGACTAAATCCTCATCATCCAGCAGAACATCCTCCACATGTCTTGTCAGTTTGATGGCTTTAGGGTATTCAAAATCCTTAATGTTCAGATCATTCCTAAAGCACACCATATATATCCTTTCGCGTTTTTGCGGAACCCCATAATTAACGGAATTAAGCACCCTCTGAAAAAAAGAATAGCCCAGCTCCTTCATCGTTGCCTCCACTACAGATAGAGTTCTGCCATTATCATGAACAGCGAAATTTTTTACGTTTTCCATAAACACTACTTTTGGTTTCTTTTCTCTTACTATTCTAGCAACATCGAAAAAAAGAGTTCCACGACTATCTTCAAAACCTCTTTGCTTACCGCTTATGGAAAACGCCTGACAAGGAAATCCAGCGCATAATATATCATGATCAGGAATGTTTTTTTCATCAACTTTGGTTATATCCCCATCAGGAATCTCACCAAAATTCTCGCTATATGTTTTTTGGGCTTCCTTGTCCCATTCATTCGAGTAAACGCATTTTGCCCCAAGAGACTCTAAAGCGATTCTAAATCCGCCTATACCTGCAAAAAGATCTATAAACGTGTAGCCTTTCAAGCTTTTTTCCCTTGCCTTGATCATTTCCGTACCTTTTTGCAAAAAAGTATAGCGCATCGCGCTAGAATTTTCAATGCTCAACGCGATCATCCGAGTATTGATGACCGCTATTGGACTTCAGCATCAGACACCGCTTGCGAAAACCTGCCGAGAACATCCTCAAGACGGTATAACCCATCCGAATTTCGCGACATATCCGAAAGTCTGACCACATATTTGGCCGGAGGATTGTCAAGCGTCAGCAAAGAGCAGTCCCTAAGCTGTTGAACCGTCTGATAAACAAGCATGAAGGAAACATATTTTCCGCCAGAAGCTGATTTCCAGACCTCAATGACCAATTTCGACCCTATTGGCGTTTTCTTCTCTATCGCCCCCGGAAGCGAATATGCTTGCACGCCCAAAGCCGCCAAAACGCTTGCTATGTTGGAATCATGCCCGCACAGGAATGTGAATTTCCGAACAGGATCCAATATTTCAGACATCATCAGCGATAGAAGCGGACGGGCCGCATTCCTTGCAACTGCAGGCGCTGTGAACAACACGTCCGTATACACATCCTTTATACTGGCTATATCCTCCCAATCCTTTATGGAAAGCTCATGCCCGAAAGCCGCTTTGAGCGAATCCGGCTCCTCATAATATTGCAATACCAGAGCATCGCTTGCCACAGTCGCTATCTTAAGCGAACCCGCCATCGATGGCTCCTTGTATAACGCAAGTATCACCTTGGTATCATCCGTCTTGAAATGTTCCGAAAACTCCTTCGCATACAATGATTTATCGAAATCCAAAGTCCTTTCAAGCACCTTATATGCCGGCAAAAGCCTTCCGCCAATGCCTGCCAGCCCGCCATTCCCGGCCAGGCTATCGATCTGCTTAAGAGCGGTTTTCTCAAAATCCTCGCTAATGAAAGTAAGCTGCGGATTGAAAACATCATCCATTTTGCTTGGAGCATAAGCATGCTCGATCCTCACATTCGCAACCGGAAGCATTCCGCTGGAAAAATATTGGGCAGTAGCAATGGTCCTCTGCATTGAATTGGCATAAAAACGCATCTCGCCGTCCTTAGGCTGATGGTTTTCGGAAATCAGCCGCTCGCTTATCAGCCATTTTCTGAAATACTGCCCCATAATAGTCTCAAGCACGCCACCCCTAAGAGAAAGCTCGCTAGGAGCGGATGTCCACTCGAACCATTTATGTGTGGTGACCTTTCCAAGAATCGAGCCTGGATCTGAAAGCGGCGAACGTATGTTATGCCTGCTCAAAACAATCACCTTCTCCAATGAATACTTATCATGAAATGCCTGCGAACGCTGAACCTGAGCAACATCTTCCAAATCATCGGACGCATTCTCAAGAGCGCGGCTCGCACAGCCGGCAAACATCAGAACAACAGCCAAAAACAAAACCGAAACCAAAGCAAACATCCCACACGCGCCAAACAAGCTGCTGCGCGTGCGATCACAATATTCCTTCTCAAACATACTTATCCTAATAGCAATTTATCCATAATATTTCAAGAAACCCTTTTTGTCATGGCCTATTCGCATCAACCAAGGTATGCCGGACAAACTGTTTTTTGCTTTAAAGCACAACATTGTTATAATTTACCCAATAGCGCTTTCAAATGCCTCCTACTCGAACTGTTCGAAAACACCTGCGTCTTTCGAAAAAACTGATAAGGCATTGGATCCACATTGCATTTCGGAACCTTGCGCCATTTCCGCAATTGAAAAAGCATCAGATGGATTCCGGTTCTAGGTTTTTGGAAACGCTCTATAGCAAGAACGGAGATATAATATCATGAGAATGAGCAGAATGTTTTCAAGGACGCTTCATGAAGCGCCGGCATCATGCGAGACCATAGGATACAAAATGCTTGTAAGAGCAGGCTTCATCAAGCAATTGGGAGCAGGAATATTCGACATTCTTCCGCTTGGTCTCAGATCGATCAGAAAAATAGAGAACATACTCAGGGAAGAGATCAACGCAATCGGAGGGCAGGAAGTCCAGCTGCCGGTTGTCAATCCGGCGGATATCTGGAGAAAAACCGGAAGATACGATTCGATAGGCAGTGAGATGACACGTCTCCAAGACAGAAACGACAGGGATCTTGTTCTCGCCATGACACACGAGGAAGCCATGACCGAACTCGGCCTGTTCGAAATCGACAGCTACAAAAAACTTCCCCAGCTGGTCTACCAGATACAAACCAAATGGCGCGACGATCCGCGGCCTAGAGCAGGCCTTATCAGAGTCCGCGAGTTCACAATGAAGGACTCGTACTCGTTTGACAAGGACTATGAAGGATTGAAAAAGCAATATGATGCGCACTACGATGCGTATTTCAGGATTTTCAAAAGAATGGGCCTTCCCTGCATAGCGGTTGCCAGCGACAGCGGAATGATGGGCGGAAAAGTAGCCCACGAGTACATGTATCTATCCGACATAGGCGAAGACACCATAATAATCTGCGAGAAATGCGGATACACCGCAAACAAGCAAGTGGCGAAATTCGACAAGGGCAAAGTCGGAACCGACGCAATCGAGAAGAATTTGGAAACGGTAAGCACGCCGGATACGAAAACCATCGACGACCTATGCGCCCTTCTTAAAATCAAGCCCGATGAAACTGCAAAAGCGGTTTTCTTCACGGGAATCTATCCTGGAGACAACGAAGGCGAAAAGAAAGAAAAGCTCATAGTGTGCATGATCAGAGGTGATCTTGATGTGGAGGAGAACAAAGTTCAAAACGCCGCAAAAGCGCTGGATATGAGAATCGCCACGGAAGATGAGATACGCAAATGCGGCATGGAACCGGGATTCGCATCAATAATCGGTGCAAAAGGCGAATTCATCGCATTGGTTGACGACAGCTTGGAAGGCATGAAAAACCTCTGTACCGGCGCAAATAAAAAAGATCTCCATTACTTGCATGCGAGCGCGCCTAGGGATTTCACAAATGCGACCATAACCGATATCGCCGCATGCAAATCCGGATGCAAATGTCCGAAATGCGGCGAAAACCTGATTTCCTCACGCGGCGTGGAAATAGGAAACATATTCCAACTCGGAACCAGGTATTCCGATAGTTTCGGGCTCTATTATCAGGACGAGAACGGAGAGAAAAAAAGCGTGGTGATGGGTTCCTACGGAATAGGAGTCGGACGCTCGCTTGCATGTCTGGCACAGGAATACAGCGATGACAAGGGTCTGAAGCTCCCGATTTCCGTAGCGCCATATCAAGTACAGCTAATATCGCTTCTGAAAGACAATGCGCATGCGGACAAGATATATGACGAACTTGTCGCCGCCGGCATTGAAGTGCTGTATGATGACCGAAATGAAAATGCGGGCGTAAAGTTCTTTGATAGCGAACTCATAGGGTGTCCGATAATCCTTAAAATCGGCAACAAGAGCCTGAAGAACGGCGTATGCGAAGTCTCGCTGAGAAAATCGCTGGACAAACAGGAGGAGATTCCTCTGGACAAGCTGACGCAAGCCGTAAGAATACTTGTAAGCCAATGCTTTGAAGCGCTAAGCAAATGAACTGGATTCAGAAGCGGCTGTATGCGAAATTCTTCGCAAACAGCACGATGAACTATCAGAAAGCCTACGATCAGCTGTATGACAAGGATAACGCGCGGCCGCCGAAAGGAATAGTGAAATGCAGCAAAAGCGTTTCCGTCAAGCAATTCAACATAAACGCCGACGACAAGAATGTCCTGTCGGCGTATTATTTTGAAAACTACAAGCAGCAAGCCAACGAAAACACGCCGGTAATCATATATTTCTACGGCAACAGCTTCAGCAATAAGAATCCGGTGCACTATTACAACTACTGCTCATATCTGGCATACAAGGCAAGCAGCATCGTAATCATGGTGAATTGCCTGCAACCGCCCAAATACAAATTCCCAATGGCCCACGACAACGCCATCATAGCGATAAAATGGGTCAAGGAAACCTGCCCGTATTGGCAGATAAGCACTGATAAGATCTATATTTTCGGCGACCTCTTCGGCGCGAATCTGGGACTATCGGCAATGCTGCACCTGAAAAAGACGCTCAAAAACATCAATATTGCCGGAATGGTGTTCACCGACCCGATAATCGATGCATCCATGTCGTCCAGCAGCTTTGCGAAATACGGGAACTCCCCCACACTTACCAAAGCCGATATGCAAAACTTTGTTGACGAATACGTTCAATACAAAAGCCAGATTTTCAATCGGAGGCTATCCATATCCATGGAAAAGGATCTCACAAAACTTCCACCAGCGCTCATAATCACTTCCGAATATTCGCCTGCCAAAGACGATGCATACCTGCTTAAGGAAAAAATGGAGGAATGTTCCGATAGCGTGTTTTTATACGAACAAAAAAACGCCTACTACTCCTTCATGTTCGAGAAATCCAAGCATCGGAAAAGAAATGCGGAGACCATGATAAGGGAATTCATCAAAAACAACGATATAAACTTTCTGAAAATGATATCAAAAACCTTATGATCCGGATTGCGTCCGCCTGCGGGCGACGTTCTCCTCGGCATCTGGCAACCTCACATATGTTGGTCCTTGGAAACGCTCAAGCATGCGCGACTCCGAGCGATGCCTCAACATCACCTCCGCCAGATTCGCATCTGAAATCACAAGCTTGGCTCGATTGCCGAAAACTGACGGCAAGTCCGGATTCAAAGCATCATCATCTGTAACGAATGTTATTCCAGAAGCATCCGGAAAAACCGAATTCAACTCATGCGCGATGTCATCAAACGCCTTGTCCCCCGGCTTGACAAGCTGCCTGCCATCATGTGAAAAAGCAGCATAATACAACCTTTTCTTCCTAGCATCCGAAATCGGAACCATAATTCCGAAAAAACCGTCGCTGCCAAGGGAATCGGCATATCCTAATGCCATGAGAGAGAGCACGCCAATCCGCCTGACCGGAATATCAAGCGCCAAAGCAAGACCCTTGACAGTGGAAAAGGCTATTCTGAGGCTTGTGAAGCTTCCGGGCCCATCGCCAACCAATATCTCGCTCAGATCACTGATATCCCCATTGGAAACCTCTCCGATTTTTCTTATCAGAGTCTCGCACAGATCGTTATTCATACGGGTGCGACTGGTTCTTACCGAACCATCCCTTTCAAAAGCCAGAGAAAGAAATTTTCCCGACGCTTCAACCGATAATACGGACATCCCGCCTCCCATCAAATCGCATTTTCGAGGAGACGCTCAACGCATGACCTCTTTATCTTTCTTGTCGTGGTCATTTCAAAAGGCTCCCTGACTACTTTGAGATCCTCGATTTTCTTATATGACCTCAATTTCCGGTTAACAGAGGTTATCTCCTTGCCTATCTGCTCTTTAGCCAATGCGAAATCACCGCCAACGCTATCAAGAAGCTCTTTAGTAGGATACACCACCGCGCGAATCCTCTCATCCAATTGCTCCTCATCCGCTTTGAACCCTACTATGACAATTTGAGCAACCTTGCGCGAGCGAGCGAACTCCTCCTCGATCTCTTCTGGAAATACATTCTTTCCGCCGCTCGTCACTATTATGTTTTTAGCGCGTCCCGTTATATAGAAATAATCATTGGAATCCAGATATCCGACATCACCGGTGTTGATGAATCCGTCGTCACCCAGTATCTCAGCCGTCTTCTCAGGATCCTCATAATAGCCGATCATGCAATTGTCGCCCTTGACGAAAAGAGTGCCGTATCCGTCCTTGCCCCTGTCCCTTATCTCCGCTTTTATTCCGGTCAGTATCTTGCCAACCGACTTGCAGTTTATGGACTTGAGAGGATTCAATGCTATTATCGGAGATGTTTCGGTCATACCGTATCCCTGCATGAAATCCACACCATAGACCAGGAAAGCAGATACGATCTTATCGCTTATCGGACCGCCGCCGCAAATGCAGACGCGCATCTTGTCAAAGCCGATTCCCTTGAGAATGCTTCTGAAGAAAAACCTGCCCAAATTAACATTCAGAACAAACCTGAGAAAATGTGAAAACCTGTATAGCAAAGTGATGATCCCGCGCAAGAAGCGGTTTTTCTTCCTCAGCTCACTCCTGATTCCGTTGATCATCTTCGTATAAAGAAGCGGTACCCCCAAAAAAATCGTCACATTCCCTTTTCTAACATCGGACAATATCTGCTGGGAAACCAATCGCTTGCCGAAAACCACACTGCCGCCGACATTCGTAAGCACAAGGAACGTCGCCATAAGCGCATAGGCATGATGAAGCGGCAGAACAGCATAGCAAGTATCATGGCTGTGTACCGTAAACCTTTCTTCCGTCATAGCTATATCCGCCATGAGATTGCGATTCGTAAGCTGAACGCCCTTCGGAATTCCAGTAGTTCCCGATGTGAACAAAATGCATGCCAGCTCCCTGTCATCCTCAGGCAACTTCAATTCGGCGGACACATCCTGATCAGCTGACCAATCCAAAACATACGGAAGCGAATCCCCATTCGAACCCGAACTGTCAAGGCAAACAAGGCGGTCATCTCCCAAAAACGAAAAATAGTCATGCCTGTCCTTATCGACGAAAGCGAATTTCGCATCGGCTCGACGGACTATATTGCCAACCTCTTCCTTGCTTAAAAGAACATCTATCGGAACAATCACCGCACCAGCGGCATTCGCCGCATAAAACGATATTCCCCAAGCGCAGGAATTCTTGCCGCATACGGCGACTTTGTCGCCTTTGCCTATCCCGATGCTCTTCAGCTTCAGCGCAGCCTTCTTAACATAAGAAAAGCCTTCCGAATAAGTATAGGATCGCTCCTCCGGAAGAAATTCGCAAAAGCATCTGTTATCAGGATACAAAGAGGAAATTATATAAAAGCCTACGCTAAGCGTGGGATAATCCCCCGAAAAAAGCTTGCCCTTATACTTCTCGATTTCCTTATTCAAAGCCAACTCAACCATATGCGGACCAAATGAAATCAATTGCGGAACAAACCGCTATTCCTCGACTTTCTCGAACATATCCTTGGAAACGCCGCAAACCGGGCATACCCAATCATCAGGAATATCCTCAAATGCGGTTCCCGGAGCGATTCCGCTGTCCGGATCGCCCGCTTCAGGATCATAAACATAGCCGCATGGACCGCAAACATACTTGCTCATAAGCACCTCTCAAAATTATAAAGCTTCTCCGCTATTCTAGCATAACGGCGTTTCTTTTCCAAATAACCCCTATGGCTTCCGATTATACGTATCGTAACCTTTCGTAGCGGAAATCACCCCGCTATCATAATACCATCTGCTGAATTCCGCTTCAGTACCGGTTCCTGTCCACCTATGCGGTCTGCAACCGCTATCAACCATCCATGATGGCGCATTATCGTAATCATAAGAAGTTCCGGCATAAAAATCATAAGGATAGCCATTAGGCAACAATACCGACACTTTTCCCTTATCGGTATCGTTTTCCACAGCAAAAGCCGTATTTGATATGTTTTGCAGCGACCTTGGAATCACCACCCTCACATTAAGGCAATTGTAAAACGCCCTATCCGGCAGGCTGCTGACAACTTCGCTCAACGCCGAACCTGTTGATTCACCGTATTGCCACAAATCCACATAACCCAACGCTTGACAATTCTCAAAAGCAGATTCGCCTATCGCATTTATCGGGCTTTTAAGCAAAAACCCGTTTCCATTAGCACTTGAAGTCATTCCCATACAATTCTTAAAAGCAAAAGACCCGATTTCCTTAACGGAATTCGGAAATTCCACAGTCACCATATTGGAGCAGCCTTCAAATGCGCTCCGGCCTATCACCTCGAGCGTATTCGTCGGAACAACAGCGCCATCATTTGCCGTTACGCTTATCGACCCCAAACTGACACAGCCCTTGAATGCTTGCGCAGGCAAAACCTTAAGATGCTTCACATTCAAGACAACGCTAGCAAGCTTGCCGCAATTTCTGAACATAATCTGGTCAAGTATGCCAGTCTCCTGATCCGCGCTACCGATAATCGTGACGGATGTCAGCGAATTGGGAATGTAGAAGACCCAGCCCTCAGCCGAATCGGCATCAGGAGACTGATCCGTAGCCGTCGTGCCATTCACACCGCCGGACGAGCCCGGAATCGAGAACTTCTCCGCATCGGTTCCGAAAATGT
>CADBSO010000120.1 GCA_902797395.1 uncultured Spirochaetales bacterium | reverse complement strand
TGCTCGCCTTGCGCCTTGCCAAAAGCAAATGCCCTCACCAAACCCGCAAAATACTCCGATAGGCTTTTGCGGCATTTGAACTTATATTCATTGATAGCCTCACGCATTAGCCCATGATATAATGAAGCGAATGTCATCCGATACCCAAGTCCGCCACAATAGGCGCTTGCGCTATCAAAAACCAATTCCTTATCCAATTCTCCTGCGCACTCATCACACACCACCTGACTTGTCAACGCTCCGCACAACGGACAAAAAGGAATAATGCGTCTAAACGGCGTCCGCATCTTAAAATCCATACGGTTATTGCGCATCAAAATGCGGTTTTGTCCTCTTTGTCTTGAAAAAAACATCTCTTATATGTCATAATACCCGAAAAAGGAGAAACATATGCGAAAGATCGCTTTACTGACAATCATCATGACGCTCCTGCTCGCATCATGCCCGACAGGCGGAAGCGTGGACATGGAAAACGACTACAAAGAAGGCCGCGACGCAATCCACTCGCTGATAGGAATCTGGATTCCGGAATTGGATAAAACAAATCCTTTGGAATCATCAAGCATATCGCTTGAGAACAAAACGATTTGCTTCGACATTCCAGGCGATAGCACCCTGTTCGGAAAAATATCCGCAGCCGTAAAAAACCAGATCTCACAAGAACCT
Source organism: uncultured Spirochaetales bacterium (assembly GCA_902797395.1). GTDB lineage: Bacteria > Spirochaetota > Spirochaetia > Sphaerochaetales > Sphaerochaetaceae > UBA9848. The sequence goes on along the minus strand of CADBSO010000120.1, from coordinate 20,991 downwards.
GCCAGCGAAAAATGCGAGCAGCATACGTTGGAACCTGGAAAAGACAATAGATAACAGGCTGCATAAAGGATTTCTGGAAATCCTCTTGGATGCAGATAACGCGGAAGGATCAGCCATATACATAAACACCCAGCTGAAACCGGCCTACAGAATCAAGCTGACCGCCTCGCAAGGTGGCAGCGTCACACTGAAACGCGGTGAAAATGCGATAACAGGCAACGAGACATACGGTATCACCGACGACAAATTCACCCTTACCTCCACACCTGATAACGGATACCTGTTCGACGGTTGGTTCAATGGCGAGACGAAGCTTAGCGGAGAAGCGACATTCTCATACACGATAGCAAGCGCAGACATAGAAATCCAAGGCAAGTTCGTTCAAAGCAACATGACGCAATCGTATGCCAGCAGAAGGGCGGAATTCAAAGCGGTATGCGGAATAGAGCTTCCGGAACTGGAAGGCCTGGAAGTAAGTGACTTTGATTATCAGGAGGGGGCGACGAGCTATTGCTTCGACATAACCGACGGAGACAATCTCAGCCAAGAGACTTATACCACTCTCAAAAGCTTCTTCAACGGATTCGACGGACTGCCGGGCTTCGCAGTAACACTGCCAGAAGATAATCAGCAAAACGGAAGCACAATAGAATGGACATCTACAGCCGGAACATGGGTGCAATTGGTGTGGAATAGCGAAAACACAAACGTATACGTGAATGTGAGAGCTGAATATGTCGACCCGATTCCATCAACCTTCGCCGAAGCAAGGAATTGCCTGAAAGACATAAACGGAATAGAAATCCCCGATTACGAGGGCGCAGAGATAGGCGAAACAGGAGCAAGCTTCAAAAAAGACGGAACGGAAACCACATTCTCCTTCACATCCAACGAACTTACCAACACCGATTTCAACAACCTTAAGGCGCTATTCTCCCAAAAATTCGGAGACGCAACGAACGAATATTCAGAAGAAAACGCAGGAACCGCCACCTGGAACCATGAAGGCACAATATACGGCATAGAGTGGGTATCCGTCGACAAAACAACCATCGACATAAATATTTTCAAGAACTAAGTTGCTTTGGAAACCCATGTGCACAACCTGAATATCAGGTTTTAAGTGCCTTTGGCAAATACGACACCAGGCGGAGGCAAAACCTCGCCTGGTGTTTTTTTTTGAGAGGTTTTTTCAAAACTCATTTCAAAATGATACGAAGTCTAGTCACCGGATTCGAATTTGGACAAAAGGCAATACGGCGAAAGCATCTGTTCAGCCGCATCTCCGATATAAGCTGAAATCAACCTCGAACTAAAAGCCTCGCGAACCTCAGTATTCGGAAAATCCAAAGAAAGAATCTGCCCGTCGCCTCCCCATGTTCTGATCGTAAGGTATCCCGACTGAAATAACAAGGACTTCAGAAGTCCGGAATCCGTGCCGCTGCCTGTCATCTGTGATATGTCATAGCTTTCAAGCAATGTTTCCGGAACGGGCGTAGTCAAGTCATCGACTATACTGAAATTAACTTTTCTGGCAATATCGGCAACAAGCTTCATATTGCCTCCGGTACTCGCCCAATAATTTCCAGACAATATGAGTGACGCCACACGAAAAAATATTGATCTTTCATTTCGATTTCCCCTCGATAAGGCCGAATCCGATCAATTTCCTCTCCAAAAAGCCAAAAGCAGCATCTGACAAAACGCAAAGCAAAACCGCCACGATAGTCCAAGCGAACACCATGGAAGCGTCAAGCATGAGACTGGCATCCTCTATCCGCCTGCCAATGCCATGCCTGACGTAAACAAGTATTTCACTGGAAATGACAACTTTGATGATAAGCGACAGCGCAGCCTTTGACGAGCTGACGATTGCAGGAGCAAGCGAAGGCAAATAAAACAGCACCAACCGCCGGAAACCTTTGACCTCATATATGTCGCACAATGCGATCAGATTACGATCAAGCGATAAAAACGAGTCTCGAACATATGTGAACATCATCGGAAAAGCGAGCAGAAATGCAGCAAACGAAGGAATCATTCCGCTTTTCATGAAAAAAAACAATATTAGCGCGATGCTGGCAAGCGGCGTAGCCTTAACTATTGCCATGAATGTCGCAACCACCGAGTGAAACATATTGCAGCGACACGATGCGATTGCCATGCTTACGGAAGAAAGCAATACAACGGCGAAACCTGCGAATATCCGAATCAGCGTAGCCGCCATATCCGAATAAAAACCAAAGGTGGAGAAAATACGAATCAGATTTCCGAATATATCGGGAACGCTCGGAAATATCAGACCGGAATGTGCAATCGAAAGAGCTTGAAGAGCGACAAGAATCAGAATAACCGTTCCAAGCGCAACAAGCATGTTCGGCTTTCCGCTTTTCACAAAAACAAACCTATTTGGAATCAGAATCCCGTTTTCCCGGATAGAAAAAGCCCTTCAGGCTATCTTTGGAGAAAGCCTTCGGATTCTGCGCCCTGATCACATCATAAAGCAACGAGCACCCCGCTTCAGCCTGCTCACCATCATGGAAGCATATTCCGCTTTTCCCTATTGTTTCAGCAGCATCTTTTTCCGAAATGAAACCAAACCTTGAAACGGCTTTGGCAACCTTTTCCGGCCGCTTCAAGGATGACTCCCAAGCAGACTTGAAATCAGACATAACAGATCCGATATCATGATGCTTTCCAAGGAATCCGGTTCTCGTCACGAGAATGCTTATAGGATAATTATCATGTCCTGTTCTGACCTTGAAATCAGTTTGGATATCACGCAAAGCATGCAGATTCGGATTCTTATTCAAAACGATTGACGAATAAGGCTCAGGCAACACGGCAGCGGAAACCTTGCCTTCAGCCAGCATTGCTGACAGCTGAACGGGAGACGAGTACGAGTAATCGCGTTCCGACTCAGGATAAAGAAAGCCGACAAGAAAATCCGGTGTGCTGCCTTTTGCAGGAACATGAATGATCTGCGGCATAGCATCAGACAATGCGGACATATCGGATATCATGCTCAAATTCCCCTCACCCGTTATCGCAAGGATCCTGATCGAATCATCCTTCTGAAGAAGCATGAAGCACAGGTGAGAAGGCAAAATCGCCAAATCAGTCTCACCATTCGACAATCGGGCGACCGCGTCATTCGGAGTTTTCAAAACAGCGACATCATATTCCGATTCATTCAATCCGGCGACCGAAAATGCAGTCGGACCAGCCATTACAGCGATCTTGACCCTATCCTGTTCCAATGAGGAATTTCGCATCGAGAACACTTGAAATCCGGATGATGCCATAAGAAAGAAAAAAACCACAAGATGCGAAAAACGCCGCAACATCACAAATCCTCCACGGAAAGCGAAAGAAAGCTCTCCATCTCATCAGCTCGTATCTTTTCCATTATCTTTCCTCCGACGCCATCAGACGAATTGTCACCCTGAACCGCCTTCAAAACATAAAAGACCTTAATCTCATTCGTTGGGAGCGCAGGCGAATACAAACGCTTTTTGAGCTTGCCTACCGCATGAACCAGTTTCGCCTCGATAAACTTATCGCAAACCTCTATCACCTGCTGGTTTGAAATCGAAAGCTCGGAGGAAATCTCGTTCAAATATTCTCCGCCTCTGCCCATTTTGAACCCGATTACAATCATATGCATTATCTCAACGGAATCCTGCAAATACGATGATATGCTGAGCATTTTCTGCTTGTTCGTGTCCGGATCGTACTGAATGATATATGACAAGTCCACTGCGATTATGAAAATCTTCCAAAAAAAGTTCACCCACATGAACGCTATGAGAGCATCAGCGGCATACCCATACACCAAGGACATCGACTTGACCGCTATCCTAGCCACAAACGATATCACAGCATTCAAAAGAATCAGCTCCACAGCAAAGAACACACCGCCGATTATGGCGCTGCGCATAGACACATAGACCTTGGGCATGACCTGAAAGAGAAAACATGCCACAACAGCAATAAGCGAATAGAACAAAGCCTTTCTCAAAAATGGAGACCCTATCAGCTGGGAACCGGTCACAATGCCGCCTGATGACATGAAGAAAGACCACAAAAAACTGATGAATGCCAGAAACAAGGCAAACGCTATTATGTAAACAAGATAACGGAAAAAACGAAGGACAATGCCGCGTTCGCTTTCTATGGAATTTATCCTGTATACCTTTCCGAACAGTTTTTTGAGCTTGTTCACCAAAAGAACTGCGGAAAACGAATAGACAATAAAACCGTAGAATCCGAGACTATTCCCATTCATCACATATGTTTTGATATGCTCCAAAACATAAGCTGAATTAGCCTCGCCCAACATTCCAGCAAGAGCGGCGGCGGCGGCAGAATAAATGCTCTCAAATGCCCCCATCGCCCTGAGGAATGGAAAAATGGTTATGAAAAAAGGGATTATGGAGACTACGGTGGCATAAAGCATGCCAGCCGAGTCATCCAGCACCCTATTGAAAAGAAGGTCCTTCAGAAGCGATGAAAACACTTCCTTGGTTCTTGAAGCGACCTTCAGGCAAGCCGTCGTGAAATTGCGGCAAGCCTTTTCCACAAACAGCATCTCAGTTCTCGATCACAAGCATTGTCGTGGGGTCAAGCGACACCCTCATATCCTTGGAATCGGACTTGACATTCGCTTTCGCAACCGTCATCCTGACCTTCTTCGCATCATCCTCGGTCTTAAGGCCGACAAGAACATCAATATAATCCATATAGGGCAGAATCGTATCTGGAATTCCGCTCTCGTCTATCTTCGCCTCTTTGCGAACCGGCGTTACGGAAGCCCAGATATTAAGATTCTTGGCCTTCGCATAATCCTTGATTGCCTTTATATCCTTGAAATCAGCAACAGTAAGCCTGTACCCATCAAGAATCAATGTCGAGACATCCCCGCCCTGAGCATCCATGACAGCGCTAACAGTGCCAAACACGCTCTCGATAGGAGCAGATGATGGAAACGAAAGTATGACGCGATTTCTCGAAATCTCATCATAAACGTCCTCGGAAGTCCTGCCAGTAGCCATAGCCATCTGCTTGAAGACCTCCCTATACCAATCTATCGTATTGTTCACATTCTCGGAAAACGAAACATGAATGACTTTTTTGCCTTGCATAAGAGCATCTGTCGCTATATGGACTATGCAACCTGTCTTTCCCGTTCCGCTTCTGGAAACCAAAACGCCAAGCTGGCCGGCCTGAAGACCGCCAATCGACTTATCAAAAATCCTCAACGGGCTGTTTTTAATTATATCAATGAACTGCATGACACCCTCCTTGCTTATTTCGCTTCCTTAGCGAGCTTCTCCTGATGCTTCTTCTTCAGCTCATCAGCTATCGCCTGGGGAACTTTCGCATACTTGGCAAGCTCCATTGTGAACTCAGCCTTGCCTTGAGTCAAAGACCTCAAAACCGTAGAATATCCGAACATCTCGGAAAGCGGAACCTCCGCATCCACGACAAACATCCCGTTGTCTTCCGTAGATGATATGATCATGCCCCTTCTCTGGTTTATGGATCCGAAAACATTGCCCTGGAATTCAGCGGGAGTATCTATCTCCACCTTCATGATCGGCTCAAGAATCTGAGGCTTGGCTCTCATGAATGCCTCCTTGAAGCCTTCCCTGGCAGCGGTCTGGAATGCCATATCGGATGAGTCAACAGGGTGATACTGTCCGTCATTTATAGTACAGCGCACGCCAACAATCGGGAAATCAAGCTGCGGACCCTTTTCCATTGCGGTTCTGAATCCCTTGTCACACGATGGTATGTACTCCCTCGGTATGACGCCTCCCTTGATATTGTCAACAAACTCATACTCCGGAGCATCCTCACCAATCTCAGCCACAATCGGCTCTATGAACCCGGCCACACGCGCATACTGTCCGGCACCACCGGTCTGCTTCTTATGCGTGTAGTTGAATTCCGCCATCTGGCCTATAGCTTCCCTATATGCGACTTCAGGGCGTCCGACCTCGAGTTCAACCTTGTATTCCCTCTTCATTCTTTCAATATAAACGTCAAGGTGAAGCTCACCCATGCCCTTTATAATGGTCTGATTGCTTTCCGGATCAACATAGCTCTGGAAAGTCGGATCCTCCTTGGTGAACCTGTTAAGGGCCTTCGCCATCTGATCAGCGCTTTTCTTGTCAACGGGATTGACTGCGAGCGAAATCACAGGCGTCGGAACATACATAGATGACATGGTGTAATTCAAGCCAGCCGAGCAGAACGTATCACCCGATGCGCAATCAACACCAAAAAGCGCGGCTATCTCACCGCTCTGGGCCTCGGATATGTCCTCCATTTCGGAGGCATGCATCTTGACAAGACGGCCAACCTTGAACTTCTTCTTCGATCTGGTATTGTAAAGCTCATCGCCTTTCTTGATTCTTCCCTGATACACCCTTATATATGTAAGCTGTCCGTATTGGCCATCCTCGAGTTTGAACGCAAGAACCACAGCCGGCTTGGAGTTGTTCGTCACAAGCTCAACCTTGGCTTCGTTGTTGTCAATATCGAGAGCCTCGTTCTTTATGTCAGTAGGACACGGCAAATACTTCACAACACCATCAAGAAGCACCTGCACACCCTTGTTCTTATGAGCGGAGCCCATGAAAACAGGACAGAGCTTAAGCGAAAGCACACCCTTTCTTATAGCCGCTTCCAAAAGCTCCTGAGTGACCTTTTCCTCGATCATCGCCTCCATCAGCTCATCGCTGAACATGCTCGCAGCGTCCAAAAGCTCTTCCCTCTTCGCCTGAGCATCAGCCATCATGTGCGCCGGAATGTCCTCAACCCTGACGGATTCGCCATTCGCTCCATCAAAATACTTGGCCTTCATCTCAACAAGATCGACAACACCTTCGAACTTGTCCTCCAAACCTATGGGGAGTTCCATAAGCACAGCATTCAAACCGAGCTTTTCAATGAGCTGATCCTTGACCCTAAGCGGATTCGCCCCCGTCCTGTCGCACTTATTGACAAAAGCAAGGCGAGGAACGCCATATCTCTTCATCTGCCTGTCTACGGTTATGGATTGGGACTGCACCCCTCCTACGGAGCACAAAACCAGAACCGCGCCGTCAAGAACATGCAGAGACCTCTCAACCTCTACCGTAAAGTCAACGTGTCCCGGCGTATCTATAAGATTTATCTCATGCCCTTTCCATGTCACGGAAGTAGCGGCGGATGCTATCGTAATGCCCCTCTCCCTCTCCAGCTCCATGGAATCCATGACAGCGCCAACGCCGTCCTTTCCGTGGACTTCATGTATCTGATGGATCTTGTTGCAATAAAAAAGAATCCTTTCGGAAAGCGTTGTCTTGCCCGAATCGATATGCGCGCTTATTCCTATATTGCGCACCTTGCTAAAATCATCCATATGCATTCCTCTTATATATTCGAGATCGACTCAAAAGCCGATTCAAACAAAAAATTCAAAATAAAACAAATAACAATAAATCTTACCGAATTTAAAATTTTTATGCAACCTGCTCGACCTACGTCACCGAAACCCCATTTATCTCCGGCACAACGGCTAATGCCGATGATGCGACCCGCGCCGACCGGATCTTTTTCTTTTGGAAGACTTGCCTGAGGATCCTCCCGAAGACTTATGCGCATCACCGCCCCGAGAATGCCTGCCATGATGCGAAACCTGGCTTTCCGCGCCTGGGAACGACAATCCGAGCGGCTTCACCCAATTTCCGAGAATAGGCGAAACAAGATGAGCGTAAAGCTGGTTCGTCCTGACTATCTCAGATGCTATTATATACGAAGCCATTTCCCCGCGAGGCTTGTAAAGCGATGACGATGATATGAAAACATGAGATAGGAAAGGCGAAGCGAACTCCTTCGGACCTATCCTCTTGCATATGAACTGCTTGAGGCCGGCCATTATGCAAAGAAGATACTCCTTCTCGCTGCAATCATCCGTCAGCGGAATGCTCTTCTCCGCGAGCATCTCCTCCAACTGTTTGCGTATGCTAGCTATCTCAAACATGGTAGCCCTATCCAAATACATGTCCTCGCACCATTTGTCCTGAGCCTGAACATCCCCGTTGAATGAAGTGTAATGGTCATAAAGCTGCAAAAGCGAGATGTAATCGCCCAAATCGCTCTCAAATCTCCTATGCCTTCTCCTGGCAAGAGCGGGATCATCATCGGATCTCAAAAACGGAGACTTCGTCGACAAAAACGCAAGAATCGTTATGATATTCGCCAGAGCGCCCGGATACCTGAACACGCTTTCGGCAAGTATCCTGGCAGGTCTGACCGGAAGCGGAAACGACGACATGAACCTTCCTATGCTGGTAAGCTCCCTGTCGCCCTCAATGGCATCAAGAAACTTCAGAGTCCTCAATGCCGACGATATGTTCTCCTTTCCGACATTGGAGATGAAAGGAAAATCCTCTATGTCCTTTATGCCTATGTCCAGCATCCTGAGCACGACCTCGCTCAAATCCGAATTCTTGATCTCAGGCTCCGGATACAGCTGCATTTCATTGAAATCCTCTTCGCTGTAAATCCTATAGCACACGCCTTCCGACACTCTTCCGGCGCGGCCTTGCCTCTGAAGGGCATTGCTTTTGGTTATCTTCCTCTCAACCAGGCTTTGCGAGAAATTGTTCTGATTGTAATAGTTTATCTTGACCAAGCCCGAATCTATGACGACCTTGATCCCATCTATGGTTATTGATGTCTCAGCTATATTCGTGGAAACCACGATTTTCGTCTGACCCTTCCTTGTAGGAGTGAAAACCTTAAGCTGATCCTCCTTGGAAAGATGCGAATAAAGCGGATAAATGATTATATCCTTTTCCCTGAGGACGCGATTAAGCCTGAAACACGTCTTCTTTATAAGCCTTTCACCAGGAAGAAATACAAGAATATCACCCGCATCCCGATCTATGGACGCATCACAAATGCCAACAATAGCATCGATCAGCTGCTCATCCCTTTCCGATACCGTCAGATCCTTATCGAGCGGAGCGTGAATCACCTCAACCGGAAATGACTTCCCCTCTATCGAAACCACAGGCGCCCCATCAAAATAATCGGAAAAAAGCTTCGTATTTATTGTCGCCGAGGATATTATGACTTTCAAATCGCTCCTCTTCCTCAGAATCTCCTTGAGCAATCCGAGAATGAAGTCTATATTAAGCGATCTTTCATGAGCCTCGTCAACCATGACAATGGAATAGGCTTCCAAAAGAGGATCCTTCTTGATTTCCTCAAGAAGAATCCCGTCCGTCATTATCTTTATCTTCGTGTCGGATGTGGATTCATCGAAAAAGCGGATCTTGCATGCGACCTCATCGTCAGTGATATCAAGCTGATCCCTTATGAACGAGCAGACATTCAAAGCGGCTATGCGGCGAGGCTGCGTAACAGCTATTTTGCGCATCCCCAAATATCCGTTTTCGCGCAATATTATCGGTATGCCAATGGTCTTACCGCTTCCGGTAGGGCTTTCAACCACCACAACCGGATTCGCTTCCAAAGCGTCAAGAATCAGCTTCCTATCGCTATATACGGGAAAAGACAGATATTTCTTCATCGTTCAAATCAAAGATCGAATTCCGACTCATCAGCGATAAGCGAATTCTCTCCGAGCGTCTCCTTGGCGATATCATCAAGATCATCATCAGCATCATCCGAACTATCATCAGCATCAGCCTCAATATCATCAATATCAGGCTCTGGGATCTCATCAGCGGACATTGCCTCGCTAAGCTCCCTCTCATCCTCTTCGCTCTGCCTTCTGTCGTTATATTTGATATTGCTCTCTATGATCTCCTCATCATCCTTGCCCTCCTCATAGACAAGTATGCGCGAGCAATACGGACAAAACTGCGTTTCAACATCCTCGCGAACGATGTTCACGAACTGATCGGGAAGCTGCATATGACATCCCTGGCAAATTCCGGATTTCAAGCTCGCAGTCGCCAGACCGCCCTTATTTCTGATTATCCTATCGAACTTGTAGATAAGATTCGGATCAATCTTCTCCGACTCCTTCTCCTTCTTCTCAAGAACCTTGGCATATTCGACTTTCGCATCTTCCAAATCCTTCTCGAGCGCAGAAATCTCCTCGGCTTGCCTGCTCTCAATATCAGCGATATCCTTATCAAGCTGCGCTATGCGCTCGCGAACCAGTTCGCTTTTCTTCTCAAGATTTGAAATATGCACCCTGACCCTATGCTCTTCCTTCCTGCTGTTTTCCGCAATGGCGTTCTCAACATCGAACTCGCGCTGGCTCGACACGTGCTCAAGCTTGCCTTCGGCATCTTCACGGCGCTTGATGACATCATCAAGCCTCGCCTTGTCATCCTTCATGAAATCCGCCAGCCTCTTGCCCTGCTCAATCCAGTTAAGATACTGAGACTTCTTGTTCTTAAGGCTGTTCCTCTTGGCCTCGATCTGAACAGGTATGTCCTGAATCTTCGATTCAAGTTTCCAGCACTCCAACAGCACCTGCTGGATCTTCTTATATCGCGCGCCGTTCGCAGCGGACCCATCCGCATTTGACTTCACTTCCGAAGCCCGCTCCTTAGCATCCGCTCCTTTTCTTCCCTTAGCTGCCGCCATTGTTTCATCTCCCCTTCAATTTATTAAGCTCATCCTGATTCTTATACAGCATCTGAATCTCTTCGAGATCCTTCAGCTTCGAAAGAGCTTTGGCCTCTATCTGCCTTATTCTCTCCCTTGTCACATGAAACTTCAACCCAACTTCCTCCAAGGTAAGCTGATAGCCATCCTCCAGACCGAATCTGAGACGCACGACCTTCGCTTCCCTCGCCTGAAGCTTATCAAGATTCTTCTCAAGTATGTTCTTCAAGAGATTATACGTCGTCTGGTCCTGCGGATTGATCGCATTCGGATCCTCAAGAAAGTCCGAAAGCTGCGAATCATCCTCCTCACCTATCGGAGATTCAAGCGATGTCGGCTCTTTAGCAACCGACCTAACCTGACGCACCTTCTCCTCTGTCCAGCCTCCTTTGCCGCCGGCCTGATCATTCAGCTTCTCAGCGACTTCAGCATCGGTAACCTCCCTGCCAAGCTCATAAACGAGGTTCTTCGTCTCCTTGTTCACCTTATTGACCTGCTCGGTCATATGCACCGGAATCCTGATCGTTTTCGAATGATCGCTTATGCCGCGCGATATGGATTGCCTGATCCACCATGTGGCATAAGTCGAGAACTTGAACCCCCTATGATAATCGAACTTCTCAACGGCTTTGATAAGACCTATGTTGCCCTCCTGAACCAAATCAAAGAACGACAATCCCCTATTATTATTCTTTTTTGCTATGGAAATTACAAGTCTCAAATTGCTCTGAATCAGCTTCTCCTTGGCTTTTATGAAGCTTTTTCTGCTCTTTTCGATTTCGCGCCATTTTTCCTTTATGCTGTCACAGCTTTCACCGAACTGGAATTGAATGAAATCTATCCTTTCGTCGTTCTGGTATATCTTTCTTATCTGATATTTTATCTCATCATAATCGGACTTGAGCCTATCCTCATATTCCTTGCGCTTGATCGGAGATGATATTTCCTTGGATATCTCCCTCAGCTTCTTATTATACGCCCTCTTCTCAAGCTTCTCAAGACTCATTCCGCTGGTATCGATTCCAAGCGAACTCAAGCATCCTACGGTATCGTTATAAAGAGCATCTATCTCCTTGTAAGCCTTCTCGAACGTATCTATTATCTGAAGCTCATCCTCAACTTGTATTCTTATCTTATCCTTGTCGCAAATCTTGGAAAACTTATCAAGAACCCTGTTCTTCTCCTTTATGAAATCCTCATCCCTGAAAAAGCCTTCCCTGTTTGCGGCATATAACTCCTTCTTCTTGGCGATATGGTTCTTTATCTCATAGGAAAAACTGCCGTGCAAAATCTTCTTATATGCCGAATCAAGCCTCTTTTGCGTTTTGGCATATTCGATATCCACCTCACCCTCGTCATCAGTTGCCTTGCTGTAATTGTCTATATACTCCTTAAACTGCGTTATGAGTATGCCGCTCGATTTGATCACGGAAACAATATTGTCAAGACTTTTCTCCATGTCCTCCGCAAGACGCTGCTCATCCTCTTTCTTCAGAAGCGGATAATTGCGCAAATTGCTTATATACGCCTTGCTCGGATCGGAATTCTGAGAATCGGAACGCTTGTCCTTGGAAGAAAGAAGCTTCAAAAGCTCGCCATCATCCGGGATCTCCTCGATTTCAACTTTATCAAGCTCTTCCTGGCTAGGCTCCTGTATGTCCGCCGACTCGGAGGAATTCGAATAAACCTTGACTTTGATCCCTTTTTTAGCAAGACACTCTATTATATCCTCTTCAACCTGAGAATTGTCATCCCTCATTTCCTGAGTGATGAATTCAGCCAGATCGCTATACATGATCTCAGAACCGGATTCAGCCAGCTTGATAAGCTTTTCTACTGCCAGCTTTTCATTTTTCTTCAAACCAATATCCTCCCAAACAGGCATCGCGCCCGAACACGGACGCGCAAAACCTAATTTCCGCTCGCATCGCCCGATATGCTCCTGTTGAGCGCGCTCAGTTCCGCAAGCTTCTTGTTTTTCTCGCTAAGGACGGAATCACCGGCATCCACCCTGCTCAAAGCGGATAGGTTTCTGCTTTCATCCCTGATTCTGCCCCGTATTATCCTTTTCACAGCGCTGTCCATCATCCTTGATATGTCATCCTCGTCATACTTTCTATAGACGGGGCCATACCTGACAATCACATCGCTTATGCATTTCCTCTCATCCTCACTTTCAATCGAAGCCAGAAACGACGCATCATCCCCGCTCGCCGACTTCGAATTCGCAAGGCAATGGAACATCAGTCTGCTATTCGGATTTCTCAGATCCGAATAGCCGACAAACGACATCACCTCATCGCCAAAATGCTCGCGCCTCACAATGAGCATCTTCATCAAATCGGTTTCAAAACGCGGATTATCGCCCATTCCAGCCCCATCCGCCAGATCCGGCCGTCCAGCCCTCCCGGCATGCGGCGCCTTATCAATCAAACCGGCAGCCAAACCGGCCGACGCCACAACGGGAGCGGCAGCCACACGAGCGGAAGACTCCAATTCAGCGACTTTCTCGGAAAGACTGGCATCAACCATCTTCTCCGGAAGCGAAAGCCTTTGCGCAAGAAACCTCGCAAGCTCGTACCTCTCCACAGGTCCCAGAAGCTTGCAGAACTTCGAAAAATCCCCTATCAGATCACCTTTGAACGAAATCGAATCCGAATCCCTGGAGGCGGAAAACGAATTGAAAAGGAACTCCTCAGGATTAAGCGCGTCCCTGCCGATTGCCGATTCTATCGCATCCACGCCGCGCTGCCCAGCCTCAAGCGCCTCTGAAGCATCCTTGAAGCCCCTCAATTCAGCAACAACGCATCTCAAGCCCTTCTCATATGCGCCATAAATGGCTTTAACCGTCTCGGCCCTGCCAGCGGAATCAGAGTCAAAAAACAACACGATTCTGCTCGCATACCGTTTGATGAGCTCCATATGCATTGAGGTGAATCCGGTTCCGCACGCCGCAACCGCATTCGAAAAGCCCAGCGCATGCAACGATAGCACATCAAAGTTGCCTTCAACAACTATGCAGGACTTGGTTTTGCGTATGGAATCAAGCGCCTGATGCATGCCATACAAAATCTCGCCCTTCTTAAATATGGCGGTTTCAGACGAGTTTATGTATTTGGGAGTGTTCGCATCCTTCCTCAAAGTCCTTCCGGAAAACGCTATTGGCTTCCCCTGAAGATCCAATATGGGGAAAACCAGCCTATCATAGAACAACGGAAATTTCTTCTCCGATGAAAACAGGCCGGAGCTGAACATCAAATCCTCCTGAAAGCCTCTCTTTTCCAGAAAATCCCTTATGAATCGCGCATTTCCCGGCGCATAACCTATAAGAAATCTCTTTCTGATATCCTCCCTTATTCCCCTCCGCTCCAAGTATTCCAATGCCGCTCTCGCATGCTGATTCGGTTCTGTGAGCTGATACATGAATTCCGCCGCTAGAATCGTATGAATGTCATGCAACTGCTCGCGCATCGTTCTGGCATGCTTATCCTGAGCCGTCTCCGGCTTCAAGGCAATATGACATTCATTCGCCAGCTTCTCAACAGCCTGATAGAACGTCAGATGCTCATAAAACATCAGAAACTCAAATATGCCGCCCTTCGTCTGGCAACCGAAGCAATAGAATGTCCCTCTTTCATCGTTCAAGAGCATGGATGGGTTCTTATCCTCATGAAAAGGACACACGACCCATGACTTGCCGCTTTTGGAAACAATCGGCAAATATCTCGACACAAGCGAGGAAATGCTGATTCGGTTTCTGATTGTCTCTATTATATCCTGACTTATAGGCATAGCGATAAACAATATATATTACTAACTTATCTACAAAATGTCAAATTTTATTACCAAGGCTTGGGCTTTGTCCGCCAGCCGCATCAATCGGCTCCGAGCGCCAAGCCATACACAAAGTATTGTCTTGGCTTGCTCGAATCCTGCATAATGCGGCCGACGGCCAAATCCCTTCGCCTCGAACCCCAAAAGCACCGCAAGCCCACAACCCGCCAGCCGCATCAATCGGCTCCGAGCGCCAAGCCATACGAGCTGGAACCTGATGCCCGCCCCGCCATGCAGTCCGGAACGGGACGCATGGCGGAAGGATGCCATGCCTGCTCGGGCGGAATGAGAGCGGCGAATCCTGGCGCGCTCCGGAAACCAGATGACCCCGCTTTCATTCAGAACGATCAGGCACGGCTCCTTACGCGAGGGCCGCGCAGCGGGCCTGCGGAGCGGGCAGGCCGCAGGACGGAGCGACTACATATGCCCAGAACGGAAATATAATACGCAAGCCAACTGAAAATTTGCTCGAATCCTCATAATGCATGCGGCCGACGGCCAAATCCAAGAAACTCAAGATGATTTCACCAACTCAGCCTCACCTCCAGCCTCAATCCATTGTGAAACCGTTTTCGCATAGTCATCATAAAGGAAATTCCCCTTCGCGTACATGATCTTATCCTGCGCATCATCCACTATTATGACTTTATCCCTCGCAACGCCCAAGTTTTCATAAAACCTAAGCTTGTTCTCTTTTATGACATCAAGCACTTCATTGGCTTTATCCTCATTCTTAACCACACCTAAAACCGTTTTAAATACGGGAACGGCAGTAAGAACAAACCAGTTCGGATCGGATTTCAGCTTGTCCAAGAATTTTCCGGCGTCGGAAAGAACACCACAATCCAGAAAACATGACTTATAATTTTCAACCATCAGCTTGTAGATCTTCCCTGCATTCCGCCTATTCGCCGGATCATTCCTATCAGTATTCATGTTCGGATCAAATTTCCTGACCCAACCGTCGAAATCAGCTATCACGCCATCGCTATCAACATAACATTTCATAACACCTCCCCGCACTTTCTTCAAAGATAATGCGAAATCAGTTTCAAATCAAGGCATTTGCGATCGCTTCTGAAAACATCGCATCCGAACCTGCCAATCACTTTCCACGAAAATCTTCTGGAATCCATATTCGCGCTCTGCTATAATTCACATGAGGTTTTTTCTTTTCTCGAGAAAAAACATTTCTCGAAGAATCCATCGGATTTATGCCCGGTTCAAAAGAGAGCAAGCAGCATGGAGAAAGGAGTTTTGAAAAAACCTCCACATACAGGACAAGAACCAAAGGCAAATTCATTTGCATTTCACGTCCAAGAAGATTCGGCAAAACAATGGCAAGCCATATGCTTTCAGCATACTACTCGCACGGTTGTGATTCGGCAGAACTATTCAAGGGATTCAAAATAACGGAAGACCCAACATATTATGCGCATTTGAACAAATACAACTGCCTCAAGCTTGACATTGGAGGCTTCTGGTCGAGATTCGGAAAGAAGCGATGAAGAAATAAACCGTCGTGTTATCAACGACCATGTGAGAGAATTCAATGAGATCGACCTATCCAATGCGCGAGAACATCCCATCCAGAGAGCTCGCAGGGTGCATCGGATTCACCAAAGACGAGGTCGGAAGCATTTGCGCAAAATACGACACAAGTTATGAGGAATGCATGGCATGGTATAACGGCTACGAACCGAACGGCGTAAGCATCTGCGATCCGAAAAGCATAGTCGAAGCGGCGCTTACAAAAGAATTCGCATGCCATATTGCTCGTCGGCATCAGCTACGACAAGAAAAGCAAGCAACACGAGTGCGCAATGGAAATGGGCTGACATCATATGACATCGAAAATGCCAAGATACCTGAATTCGAATTGGCTAGCGGATGAAAGCTCGCAATATTTCCTGCGATCGCATCCGAAGCCTTCGATCAGATAATCATACCACCCCAATTCCGTTTTGCGCGGCCTGTCATGAATCGCAACCAAGCCTATGCCAAGCAATTGCATCCTAGCCATAAGATCAGGAAGCCACTCAGCCTTTCCAGTAACGACAAACGCTATCCTGTCACCCTCGGAAATCATATGATCGGACTTCGCCAATACGTAAAAACGCGTTCGGTTGTTCTCGTTTTTCTGTATTCCTGCTGCGAGAATATCAAGCGAATAGACCCCGGCGCATGCGGCCGAAGCTATGGCTGCGCAAGACGAATCAGCGGATTCTGAAACCAACCTGGCCCCTTCGGCAGTGCTGGAAACCTCTATGACCTCAGCATGCGGCAGATTCTGCGCCAACCATTCCGCGGACTGAGCAATACCCTGTTTATGAGAATAGACCTTTCGGATTCCGGAAAGCGATGACCCCTCAAGCGCAAGAAGATTCTGCCTTATAGGCAATTCGACTTCCCCAACGACATATGCGCCGGCAGTTCCGATCAAAGCATCAACATAGTCAATTACAGCTCCGCCTATTGTGTTCTCCACAGGCATGACACAATAAGCGCATCGTCCGGCGGACATCGAATCAATAGCACCCCTGACAGTCTCATGGGGAACAAAATCGGCGCTCTTTCCGAAAAACCTGATGCAAGCCTCCTGAGTATATGTGCCTCGAGGCCCTAAGTAGCTGACAGCCGGCTGCCAATTCCGCTCGTCATGCGGATCGGCCCACGAACGCTGCAACGGCAATTCATCCTGCCGGCAAACTCGCCCCAAACCGGAACAGCCAAAGCAAATAAAACAGATCAGCAGCACAATCGCGCCACTAATGAACACTTTGCGAAATCTTCCAATCACTTCTTAAAACCTCAAACATTTCCAGATCTGGCGACAATCGAGCAAGCGATTACGATTCCGATCACAAACTGAACCAAAAACCCGGCGATAGCGCCCTTGCGTGTTTTCTTTTCGCAGCATACGCCGATTATCAGACCTATGAGGCCCAGAAGAAACCCAAGAACAAATCCGCCTCCCCAGGTTCCCCTCTCCTCGGAATCATCAGACCCTATCTCATTCCCAACTATGACCGTGCCTGGCTGCTGATCAATCGACACGGGGCTGCGCCTTGCCTCTTCCAACGCCTGATCAATCTCCATTTGCGTCAGCCTATAGCCGCAATGAGGGCATGAATCCACTGTCGATGAAATAGCCTTATTGCATTCCGGACATCTTATTAATGACATGCTGCCACTTCCTCCTATCCAAAAAACCTCAAACGGACATATCCGTAGAAGTATATTTATCGTTAAGCAAAAAATCCTCAACGCCTACAAACAATATCCCATTTTCATCCCGGCGCGGAACAATATTGTCTCTCAATACCACTATTTTCTTGAACGAATCGCCGATTTTCAAAAGTCCTCTCGTCTCCTGATCCATCTTGTCCTTGCCGTCTATTCTAAAAGCGGATTGCATATAGATCCTTTCATTGCCCTTGCTGCAAACGAAATCCACCTCCAACTGGCTTCGCCTGCTTTTTGCCCTCAGCATCCTTATAGTTGTGTTTCACCACCCCTACATCAACATTGAATCCCCTTGTTCTCAATTCGTCGTAGATAATGTTTTCCATAAGACGAGTTTCCTCTATTTCAGCAAAATTCAAACGGGCGTTTCTCAATCCGATGTCACTAAAATAATATAATAATATTTCATTGGCGATTCAATGTGCTTCTTGCCCCTAATATCATACCTCTTTGCCCTTTCCATTAAAAACGAATCCGCAAAACATTCCAAATACCTTTCCAATGTTGCAGGGCTTACCGACACTTTCTTAACGCTTTTAAATGTTCTTGACAGCTTCAATGGGTTGGTAAGCGATCCCACCGACGATGAAACAATATTCAACAAGTCCTCCAACACGCTTTTATCATTTCTTATGCTGTTGCTCTCCATTATATCCTTGATGTAAATTTCAAAAAATAGATTCTTCAAATATTCCGCTTTATCTTCATAATCATCAATCAAAGCAACACGCGGCATTCCGCCGAAAGTCATATACTCCTGCCAAGACCTGCTTTTTTCCCAGCATAAGCATCATAAAATTCCTTGTAGGACAACGGGCAGATATGTATCTGATCCCCGCGGCCCCTGAATTTAGTCAGGATATTTTTGGAAAGCATCTCAGAATTGCTGCCTGTAACATAAATATCCGCATGTTTGATTTTCATCAGTCCAAGCACGACATCCACAAAGCCGACCTTACCGCCTTTCAAATACGGATTGTCGACTTCCTTCACAAATTGTATCTCATCGATGAAAACGTAATTTGTCTTCCCGTCATTTATGATTTTCCCGCTAATGTAATCATTCAATTCGTTAGGATTCCAATATCTTCGGTTGTTGAAATCATCAAGAGATATCCGAATCATATGATCATCATCAACGCCATTTTCCCTCAGAAAGCCAGCATATATGTCAAATAGCAAAAAGGATTTCCCGCATCTTCGCAGTCCTGTAATGACTTTAACCAAACCGTTTTCTTTCTTTCGTATCAGCTTATTCAAATACAAATCTCTTCTTATCATCAAACTTAAGTCTTACGAAAAATTTTTGCGTAAACACGCAAAATATTTTGCTAACGCCTCGTCACAAGAAAGCAATATGCTATCAATATCACTCTGATCCAAACGCCTAAACACGCTTCGTCCATTTGAATCGTTTCAAGCGTCTACCCTACAATATTTCCCAATGGCCGTTCTTGTCCGATCCCACGCGCCGAATAAGATGCATTCTCTTCATCTCAGATATTTTGCGAGCTATCGTAGCACGCGATTTTCCAGTTCTCAAAGCCAATTCATCATAGGAAATGCTCGGGTTGGCCCTTATCAGTTCAATCAGTTTTTTTTACAGTATCATTTTCTACAACTATAGCACTTAATATAACCTCAAGCATATACTCCACGAATATGCCGGAATCGCATGCTCGCGTGCTTTCTCCGATAGCTTTATAATAATCCGCTTGATTTTCCCAAATCATATTCTCAATCGGCAAATACTCAAAAACCGGATTCCAATCAGAAAGCAGCCTTGATTGCCAAAAGCGTCCAATACGTCCATTGACATCCTCAAAAGGATGGATGAATTCAAATTCATAATGGAAAACGCTACTCTTAACAAGAATATGATCCCTGCATATCCTTGCCATTCTCTTGCGGTTGATCGCAATGCCGGACCGCTGTTTTGTTTTCTCTGATTTCGTCTTGCTTCCGGCTCTTTTTCTCATTTTCTCCGGAAGCCTTTCTATCAGTGAAATAGCTTTCATATCCTCTATCTCTTTGTTGCCGTTCTTGCAATTGAGATAATAGGTCGACTTGGAAATCCCCGCGATTTCACAGACCTTCCTCGTCCTCATCTTCGGATTCCCTTGGCTGTCTGCGCCGCTGCCCGGATCTTCGGTTTTTTTTATTGGCTATGTCCGAATAAATGACTGGTCATTTATTCTGCCATATCCAATCGCCGGATATGCGCCGCATATGCACGCTTTGGGTCGCAAAGCCATTTGGATAGGCACGAAGCCTTATCCTGCATTAGGCTTTTCGCTCCAAAGCGTGCCTCTCCAGCACCTCTCCGGCTCTGCGGCTCTGTCCTATCGGTCAAACTTTCGGACATAGCCTTTTTATTCTTCCCATCGATTTCCGCTTCCAGAAGCTTCGCGTAGTTCTTCCAGCAGGCGGCGGCCGTCTGGTAGTATTCCTTGCCTTTCCCGTCTTCAGTGTTAGAGCTCATTTGTGGTTTTTCCGCCGCAAGCCTCGCCGATTCGCCGGATCTTTCAGCCGAAGCCCTCGGAACGAGGCTTCTCACGCTGTCTCTTGAAAGATGGTATTTTCTGGCAAAGGCCTTGTATCCGTTCTCTCCTTGTCTGCACTCGCTGATGATAGCAGACTTGAGCCAATTTTCCAGTCTTTGCGCCATAATAGGGCTCCTTTCTTGCTTTGCGTCCTACTTTTCGGGGTCAGTTCAATTTAATCGTGAATAAAATAAATTAATAAAATTATTCCACCTAATTATTTCTATATCACTTAATGATAGCGATAATCTATTATTCACTTTTAAAAAAAGAAAATGCATTAAGGCAATTTTCTTAATTTTCAATGGGGTAAGTGATTTAAAATTCTCAAACAAAAACATGAAATTACTAAAAATCATATACTCTCTTAATGATTGTTATATAGTTCTTCAAAATTTTTATATCTAAAAAGATTAGTGACTTTGCATATCAGTATTTAATTAGTTTTAAAGTTTGTAAATTTTATATAATCGCCAATCTTTATTTTACTTCTCTTTTCATCATTAAGTCTCATTTCGATGGTTTTCCAACCATCTCAAATTGCTGCAAACGAATCATTCCACAAATTCATTTTTGCATTATCATTCACCGACCCAATAACCACTCTTTTAAACTTATAACTTCAATTCCTTCTTCAGTGATATATTTTTTAAAGTTGTCTTTTACAATAATCACTTTTCTAAAATTATCTTTTATATTAAGTAAGGACCTTTTTTCTTGATTTTGT
>CADBSO010000119.1 GCA_902797395.1 uncultured Spirochaetales bacterium | reverse complement strand
CGGAATCGTTCTTGCCCACTCGTATTATAGTCTCCCTGTAGTGTTTTTCTCAGTGCTTTCGGCTCTAGGCCAGCGGAAATTTGATATGGAGGAATCGTTCATGACGCTTGGCGCGAGTCGTTTCCTGTCTTTTGTTTTGATCACGTTTCCATCCATACTGAAAACCCTCGCTCTTTCATTCATGCTGTCTTTTATAAGCGCCTTTTCGAGCTTTACGATAGTGGTCACGTTCGGAGGCATGAAAACCAGCAATATCGAATCCGAAATATACAAATCCTTCAGCATAGGAGATGCCGGAGCGTATTCGGGTTTTTGTTTGCTTAGTCTGATGTTCTCGCTTGTTTTTGCCGCATGTTCAATGCGCATCCAGAGAACGCAGCGGACAGAGGGCAGGTCAATGGCGGTTCGGCCCATGCGCCGCGCTTCTATGCCGACAAGACTGATGCTTGATGCTGTTGCGGCATTGGCATCGGCAGTTGTTATGGTTCCGCTGCTTACCGTGTTTTTTTCAGCTTTCATGCGAGGCGGATCATTCTCTTTTGCCAACTTCTCGTCTATGCTGAGGTTTTTCGGCACGATTCTGAAGAGCATGGCGTTTTCGGGATTCATATCGGTGATATCTGTGGCAATCGTCGTTCTTCTTGCCGCATATGCCAGGAGGGCAGGCGATGCCAATGCCGGAATATTGTTTGCAGGAGCGCTCTCAAGCATGCTGCTGTCATCTTCTCTTGCCCGTTTTCCGGGTCTTTCTCTTTCTGTAGCGCATGTTTTCATGACTGTTCCGTTTTCATATTATCTTGTGAAAGGGGAATATGATGTCATGCGCCAATCCATGCTTGAGAGCGCCAGGCTTGTAACGGGTGATGAGTTCCTGTGTGTGTTTTATGTGGAATTGTCCAATCTGAGGCATGTTGTCGCAAATGCGTCCGTATTCTCGTTCGCTCTTTCGTTCTGCGATGTGTCGTCTACGCTTTTGCTTAGTCGCGGAAGATTCTATACCGCAAGCATGCTTCTTCACCAGGCGGTATCGCATTATGATTTCAATATGGCTTGTGCGATTGCCGTGGTTATGGCGGCTGCGGTCATGCTGTTTTATGCGATTGTTCGTTTTGTGCTGTCAAAGTCTTATGGCTGATGCGACTTTATGGAAAGGCTTTCGTGCCTATCCAAATGGATTTGCGACTCAAAGCGCGCATATGCGTCGCATATCCTATGGAAATTGAAAAAAAATGTTTGTTGATACATTATTAATTTTAATTTGGGTTTTTCAAAACTCATTTCAAAATGATGCGAAGCCTATTTTGAGTCAGGGCATTCTTCGAAAAAACCGCGAATACCGCATGTATTTGGGCTTTCGAGAAGAATCCATTGGATTTGTGTCATGGTTCAAAAAGAGCAAGAGCACGAAGGAAGAAGTTTTGAAAAAACCTCTATGGTGATTTTTGCAGGGTTTGTGACTCGCATTGGCGGGGGTAGGCATTATGAGAAAAGAGATTTTGAGAAAACCTGGCGAATTAGCAAGCCAAGTGCAACGCTGCGATTCTTCGCAGCATGAATGAATAAAGCCCCATAATCCTTTATAATGGTGTTGAACAAAATTCATCATTCGGAGGAAATATGGGGTATAATCATATTAGCATTTTCGAAAGAGAAAGTATATTATTAGGAACTCTGCAAGGGTTGTCCATCGCGAAAATCGCCAAGAGTCTGTCAAGAAGCAAATCAACAATTTCAAGGGAGTTGAAGAGGAATTCAGATAACGGTGAATACTCTCCGATTATTGCAGACAACAAATATAAACTAAGACGCAAGAACTGCAAAATGGAAAAGATGCTTTCAGATAAGACACTTTGTGATTTCGTCGCCGATAAGTTCCTGAATCACCAATGGTCTCCTGAGGAAATTTCCGGGAGAGTCAAAGCAGAAACTGGTGATGGAAAATTGAGCTACCATACTATTTACAGAGGCATAAAGGACGGAATATTCGACAAATACCGCAGAGAAGACGGAAGACTGAAGGCATCAAGAAAACTGCGTCATAGAGGCAAAAAAAGGCATAAAAATGGCATGAATGATGATAAAAGGGGTTCTTTTGAAATAGATTACGGCATAGGGCAAAGACCTGTTGAAGCAGAAGAACGAGAAAGAATTGGGGACTGGGAAGCTGATACTGTCCTTGGCAAGAAAGGCGGAGTTTGCTTCACCACATTAACAGACAGGAAATCAAGGTTCCTCATCTGCAGGAAAACCAAGAAGAAAACAAAAGAAGAGGTGAATAAAGAAATATTAGAAGCGTTGAAAAACGAGCCTTGCTTTTCAATCACTCCAGACAGAGGAAAGGAGTTTTCAGGCTATAGGGAGCTTAGCAAAAAGCTTGGAGTTAAGTTCTATTTCCCCCTTCCGCATCAACCCTGGCAAAGAGGCACAAATGAAAATACAAACGGTCTTTTGAGAGAGTACTTTCCAAAAGGTGAAGATGTAGCAAATTGGACGGACGAAGAAATAAATGATAAGATCAAAGAGTTAAATCTGAGACCAAGAAAGTGCCTGAATTGGCGAACACCTTATGAGGTTTATTATGGTGTTCGGTTGCACTTGGCTTGCTAATTCGCCCTTATAAAAAAACCTTATAAAAAAAGGAGAGGAGAATATGAGAAAGATCAAATTGCTGATCGTTGCGGCCGTTTTCGGGCTTGTGGGACTAAGCATAGTATCATGTCCGAGCGCATCGCCTTCGGCGAAAACCGACGATAGTCTCGTAAGCGCCATTAAGATCGCTCTTGAGAATTCCCAGCTGGAAGTAGGTAGGGACCTTACCACGTATACTATGGGCGAACCTGTGGCGTTGCCGATTACGATTTACAACGCCAAGGCGGTCGAATCATGGCAGGCTGGTGTGGCTGGCGCTAAGAACGCCACATCGTGGATTAAGTTTAAGGCGACTGCTGATGGCGAAGAGCAGGAATTCCCTTCAACGCTCGGAATTGCCGCTTCCGCAGCCGTTGCGAGGACTGAGGGCAAGGAGGATGTTATAACCATCACTCTTTCGGGCGCATTCAACGAGGCGTGGTCTGGAATATTGACTCAGGTTGAGATTGACCCGGAGACAATTAATGGCAATCCGAAGCTTAGTGTGAAGTTTGGCGAGACCGGAATAGGAGTCACTGTCAAGAATGCTGGAGCCAAGGTCGATGGTGAGACCGGAATAGTGATTAAAAGCGGCATCACCGCTGACGGAACTGAGGATGAGGAGAAGCTTGGCGAGGTGGCCTATTCGGTCACGACTGCGCTTGATCTGACCAAGCTTGTTCCGCAGAACAACAACGCATCACTCGTAAGCAAGGATGACGCTCCTGTGGACGGCACTCCGGATATCACGAGCTTGTTCCCCGGACTTTCCGGCAAGCATATCGTCGCCAAGTTGCTCAGAGTTGATAGTCTTGCTTCGACTAAGAAGCTGGTCGTAGGCTTCTTCACCGAGGCTGGAAGCAACGCGCAGGATGCCACGAACAAGCCAACGGCTGGCGTGATCGAAAGCGCATTTGAGATACCCGGCACCGCTTATGGCGATGATACGACTGGAGCTAAGATAACGATTGAGGATGCTGTTAAAATTTATGTTCCGGCCAAGCAGGCGGATAGGAAAGCTGCGACCGACGAGAAGACCGTTTCCGGACAGACTGGATTCGAGGTTGATCCCGTGGCCGTCACGATTACTCTGACGGGAGATTACTTCAATAATGGGTTTGACCCTGCTGATGAAGGTTTCGATATTAACAATATTGTCTCCATCGCTGATGTTCCTGCCGGACTCGTTTATGAGCTTGCCCAGCCGATTAAAGCTTTTGACCAGTCGTTCAAATTGAAGATCAGCGGCACTCCGACGGCTGGAGTGAATGAGAATGTCAAGTATTGTGAATTCCGTGTGGCTTCCGGCAGCATTCTCAGCAACAGTGATATCGTAATCGCTTACAATGACACGACTAACAACAAGCTTGGATTCGCTATAAGTGATACGCCGACCGGAACCATATCCGAGAATATGATCATTTCCGGAACTGTAGGTACGGTTCTGAAAAACGGTCAGACGAATTATGAGATACCTGTGGCAATCACACCGAACCAGGGTCATCTTCCTGAACAGAGTGATTTCGCCGCCAAGACCAAGGCTGAAAATGACCTTGATGATTGGTTCGAGCTGCCGGCTGGGCTTCACGCTTCCCTCAAGGCCGATATCGTTGCGGGCGCAACTTCGTTCGTTGCTGTGATAACCGGAACTCCAACTGAGGCGTCTTCGAAGAAAATCAGCATCAAGATACCGGCCAACGCTTGGAGGAAGCGTGGTGATAATGATGATATGGTTGACGGTGGTCTCATACTTGTCGTTGAGGGCGCTGATAACCAGAAATGGGCCATCGCCGGATCCGGATCGTTCGACAAGGGCATTTCAGGAACTGCTGAAACCGCGCTTGCGGATCAGGTGATAACCCTGACGGTTGATGGTGATACGTTCAAGACCGCGATTGGTCAGGAAACAATCACAACCGACACTTCGCTAAAGAATTATATTGTTCTGCCGTTAACCGTAGCTGACCTTAATGGCTATTTTCAAGGCACCACGAATTGGGACATCAAGCCCAGTGTTGCGCCTACTGAAGGCGCCACTTCTTTGGCATGCGTGCTGACCGGAATTCCGATGGCTGGCGTATCTATGAAAATCGAAGAGATTGGGATAAGCGGCGTGCTGCTCACATCCGGTTTGAATGCTATTGTCAAGGCGGAGGGAAAGAGAATTGACATTGGTCCTGCGGCATATGTCAAGGATGTGGAGATTGAGTTTACAAACGGAGAAGATATTCCTGCTACGGGAAACAAGATCAGAATCAAGCTTGTCGGAGCAAGATTCGCGCAACTTGATCCTGAAGAGGATCTGCTCAATCGTAATACAGCCGAAGATAACTGGTCGCTTCACCTTTCTAGGGATGCAGACGATGTGGACCTTTCGGAAGATGTTAAACTCAAATATGTTACGGGCACCCTTACGGACGATGCTGATGAGGCTGAATTCATTATAACATGCGAAGGCGAGTTGGATGTGAACATTGGAGTCGACGATTACAATTCGTTGCCTATAATTGTTTATATCGATTCTTCCAGCTTGATGAAGACTGACGGCGCGCAAGCTTTGGGTGCAGACATTCGCACTACCAACAGCTCCGATGCGGTCATGACGATTCATGTTGGGGAATAGTTGGATTCTCGATTGATTTGCAGCGGTTGCGTTGCATTTCTCAGGCTCTCCTTCGGGAGGGCCTTTTTATTGCGCTTTCATGGTCCGTTGTCAGGGGACGCTCATGGCTTTTAGGCCCGAAATGCATTGGTGAAATCGGACTGCGAGATTTTGGAGGCGTCTTTTTGGAAAAACCTCTTCTGTTGAGGGTTGGCTGTGCTTGGAGTTTTTTTTGGTTTCCGCATATAATCATAAAATCTTGTAGCTTAAAAGGAGAGGCATATGGGGAAATTTAAATTGCCGGCAATTGCATTGGCGTTCGCTTTGCTGGCTATGGTGTCGTGTGGAGGCTCTTTGTTCTCGTCTGCGACATTGGATATTGGAAACGAGGACTTGATTGCCAGGATTTCAATCGGCGACGATGCGTCCATGGAAGAATTCAACAGATCGCTTGAAACGCACCCGATAAGGCTGCTTGGGAATATAACAGCCAATGAAGCGGGTGAGATCGGCAAGAATTCCATAATCGTCAAAGCCGTTTCCACACAAGGGGATGACACATCGGAAAAAAGCCTTGAGGAACTTACGGGTCTGTATTTTACCGGAAGAGCGAATGCTGACAGGAACGAGATCACGCTCGTCATGGGCGGCTCCGCGAGAATCGCCGCAGGATCTGTAGGCATTATCAAAGCGATGATAAAGTCCATTACTATCAGTGGTGATATTCTTAGCACGAACTCAAATGTTTCCGTAAGTTTGAATGGAAAAGGCAAGTTTAGGATTGAAACCAGGCATGGCGGCAAGCCCAGTGAGGATATCGCGTACATTTCGGGCGACGATGTGAATTCCGACACTACTACGGAGAAGCTGATAGGCGAGGTCACATACGCCCTTACCGCTTCTCTTTATGTCAAAAAGGATGAGGCCGGTCAGGATCCGGGATCGGATGATGACAATCTGAAAAGCACCGTGTTGAAAGACCAGGATGTCACTGATTGGTTTGAAGG
>CADBSO010000118.1 GCA_902797395.1 uncultured Spirochaetales bacterium | reverse complement strand
GGTTTTTTCAAAACTCCTTCCTTCATGCTGCTCGCTCTTTTGAACCAGGGCATAAATCCGACGGATTCTTCGAGAAATGTTTTTTCTCGAGGAGAGAAAAAACACTAATACATGCAGTATTTGCGGTTTTTTCGAAGAACGCCCTGATTCAAAATAAGCTTCGTATCGTTTTGAAATGAGTCTTGAAAAAACCTCAAAAGAAATTTTTTCAAAAAGTAATAATGCGGCCGCAATATTGCAGCGTCCGACTATCCTCCGATGCAGAAAGCCGCATAAAGCGGTACGGACTTGACCCTGCCATCAAACCCGAAGTTTCTGGCGGATAGGCGGATTGCATATGCCGGATGATATTTCGAAGCATAGACATCCAAGCTTTTCGAACGGACATTCGTCCCTGATTTGACTTCAATCGGAATGATATCCCTGCCCATGCGTACAATGAAATCGACTTCAGCCGTATTTCCGCTTTTCCAATAATACGGACGCAACCCGTTGGATTTCAGTTGGCAGAACACATAATTCTCAGCAAGGCCGCCCTTGAAATCCTCAGCCAAACCATTTGCCTGACAATCATCCATATGCATGATGTCATCGTACAAAAGCAATTGACTCGCACAGCACAACCCGACATCATTCATGTAAAACTTGAAATCGCTTTGGCTCGATCTGCTTTCAAGCGGAACCAAGGGCTCTGAAATGCAGTAAGCCCTATCCGCAATTCCGGATTCGCAAAGCCATGAAGCGCTTTGCTCGTAATCCCTGGCTCGGCCGCCGGATTTCAGATCAGCATATTTGAATTTTCTGTTTTCACGGGAAAGCTGAACGGAAATGCTTTTGAAAATCGCCCGAACCTTCGGAATCTGCGAGGAACTGTTGTATTTGGCCATGTCGTTGAAATAAGCGTTGAGAATTCCGGTTTGCTTGTCGCGCGCCAATTCCGGCAAGCCGGTGGACTGAAATGTCATGACGGCTTCGGGCATGCCTCCGGTAAAAACATACTTGCGATACAAATCGAGAAGCTTGGCGTGAAACGCCTCTTCCATAGCGCAATTGTCATTATAGCAGCGTCTTACCCTTTCCACGAGATATTCTTCTCCCATCGCCTCCAAAAACTCTTCGAAATCCAATGGCAGCATTGTTTTGAAATCGACTTTCCCGACAGGAAAAGACATATCGCCGCGAAAAACCGAAACTCCAAGAAGCGATCCGGAGGCGGCAATATGGATATCCGGCCAACCCTCGCAAAAATACTTCAAAGACGTCATCGCTTCCGGGCACGCCTGAATCTCATCGAATATCAAAAGCGTTTTTCCAGGAATTATCTCTTTCCTCTTGTAATTGCTTATCTTCCCCGCAATGCCATCGAGGTCCAAGCCGTCCTGGAAAAAATCACCCAAATGCCTGTCGCTCTCAAAATTACAATACGCCACATTTGCATATTCCTGCTTGCCGAACACGTTCAGAATATAAGTCTTTCCGGTCTGCCTCGCGCCCTGAAGAAGAAGCGGCTTGCGATCCGGCGATTTTTTCCATTCCAGCAAATCCGAATAGATTTTCCTTCTCATATGTGTAAATTATAGAATACGGTGCAATCAATATCAAATTTGCCACTTTTGGACAGATAAATTTTCAGAAAATTGCCACTTTTCGGCACATAAGCTCCAAATTCACACCTTAAATGACATTCCTAAAAACAGCCTGAGTTTCAAAAGCGAAAAAATCTCACACCGAATAAAGGCTCGACCCATGCTCGTCATAGACATATATGATATCACTGCCGTCATACCTGATCGAAACGGTAGACCCGGTGAACCCCACCAGATGACCTATCAGCGAGCAAAGCGAAGAGCCATGTTCATCGTAAACATAAACAACACGCAACATTCTTTTGCTGTTCCTATCATGAAAAAACACCTCCGAAGTTTCAGGGTCATCGTATCACATCATATCACATCATATCACATCATATCACATCATATCACATCATATCACATCATATCACATCATATTCATCATATAACGATACAGCACGAACGCAAGCGTAACAGCAGACCTGACCGCTCAAGCCGTATGATCGCCGCTTCTCAGCACCCTGCAACCCGACAAATGCTCTATGCCGCCTTTCCTGTCGGCATCCCTCTCCCACCAGAAGCCAAAGCCGCCAGCAAGACCGTAATACTGGAACTCGCTGTTGCGGTGGCGTCAGCGCAACAACCTGTTAATCCTAGGAATGTTGAATGTCAAGCTCGGAATTCCGATCACAATCAAGTACAGCCAGCCCCATATCAGGCACTGCACGCAATGGCCGAATTCATGTCGAACTGATATGCTATCGGCACATTTGCCGGACAAGAATATGAATGGGAACAGCGACACGCCGTAAACCGGACTCCTGTTGTCGGTCATGTACCATACGATTCCTTCCAGCGACTTGCATCGCACGCAGGATTTTCTGACGAATCTGGAATATGCATACACTACGGAACCGAGCAGAAACGATGGAAAACACCACACGAACCAGAATGGAAGCAGCCACCACTTCAATTTATTAAATACACTTATGCTCATTCGAAAAAAACCTATAGTACTTTCCAATAACCCGATTTTCTCGATCCTATGCGCTCAATCAAATGCAACTCCTTCAATTCTTTCAATACAACGGAAATCCTCGATGTGCTAAATCCAGTAACGAGCTTCAAATCATTTGTTTATCGGATGGCTAATCCCCATATGGAAATCTTCAAGAGAAAAATCAGCTACTCCAAAATTTATTATACATTTGTTATACATTTACTATACAATAAATAGTTAAAAGCTTACGAATTTCTCAGATCGATTAATGAGCAGTGACGCCTTTTGTCTGTGGAGGTTTTTCAAAACTAATTTCAAATGACACGAAGACTATTTTGAATCAGGGCATTCTTCAAGAAAACCGCAAATGCCGTTGAATAAGACACTTCTAAAAACTAGGAACCTGATTTCGCCAATGCCTTCCAGGTCTGAAAACCTTAGGCGCTCTCTGGACAGCAGATTTTTAGAAGCGCCCTTAACAAAATTACCAGGCCCGTACGGGCATTCAATAGACATTTAAATTCATAAGGTATATCATATATAAAAACCAGTTACGCTATGCCAAAAATCTTTATAATCAAGAACTATAGATTTTTCTTTTTCTCAAAATAAGAAAGCAGAATGCACGTCCATGTAGAAACTCCGAATGGAACTGTTAAAGTATGGATAGAACCAAATATTGAACTCGCCACAAAACATGGAGTTTCAAATGAAGATATAAACGAGATAATTTCAATCACAAACAGCAGAAAAGAGGAAATAATAAATGCTTGGAACGAACATTTTAAGAAATAGCGAAAATATTTTTTATATTTCAAAATTTGGAATATGGTTGTATATAAACACCGAAGAATATTTCATACCATTCGATGATTATCCGATGCTTGCTACATATAGTGTGAGTGAATTATCCAAATACAGATTCGATATAGATGGAAACATACATTGGGACGATCTGGATGTGGAAATAGAAAAAGACGCCCTTGATGACCCGGAAAGATTTCCATTAATTTACGAATAATACCGGGCGATTTCGATAAGCTGAGAACCGCCCGAATCCAACAAAAGACATTTGCTCGCTATCAGCGCCCTTGCTTAATCTCCCTGCTCTCATGGCATGTGAAATAAATCACCTGATTCTTCCTGGAAATCTCTTTCACCAGCTCAAGGGCGTTACGCAGTTTTTCGCCATCGAGATTCACGAAAGGATCATCCAGAATTATTGGCGGAGTGACGTCCTTGAACAGCGCGTCCACAAGAGCCATTCGGGAACAGAAATTGACCATGTCCTTGTAGCCTTCGCTAAATGAGGCGCTATCGCGCAGTTTTCCATAACAATCCAAAGAAACCTTCAGATTCGTATCTATGAGCAAATCCAAATCGCTGCCAAGCATCTTCACATATTTGCCGAAGCTTTCCTTCATAGGGGCGCTGTAATTGGCGTCAAGGTTCTCCTTGGCTTTCTTGAGGAAATCCATCGTCTTGCAAAGGATTCCATACTCTGCTTTTTTCTCCGATTTTGCAATTTCCAGGCTTTCGATCTCCGCTTCGATGTCCTGCTTGTTATCCGTGTAGGACAAATTCGCATCAATGGTTTTCTCATAATCGGATATGGTCTTGTTCGCATCATTCATCTCGGAAGAAAGTTCGCGCATCAACGCATGCAGCTCATCAGCATTTTTTTCCGGTCTGGCAAGGTTTTCAAGATCAGATGCGCCATTGTCAGGGTTTTCCTCGAAGTCAGCAAGCCTTTCACGGGCCTCATCAACTCTGGAATCGCAATTTCTCAAGGTCGTCAGCATATCATGAACCTCCCCCACCTGCTGTGAAAGCGACTTGGATTTGTCCGCGCGATAGCCGGCAAGAATCAGATTCAATTTCTCCTTGCACTCGGTCAAAGTCCTGCCGTTTTCCGAATCCGAATTGATCAGCTTTTCCAATTGCTCGATTTTTTTCAGCTTTTCATTCAGAACCTGCATATGTGCCGAAACAGCGGAAATGTCATCCGTTTTGCAATACTGGCTCATGAAAAGCCTGACCTTGCAGAGCAAACCCTCAGGATTCGGCTGATTCGACAGCCATGCGCCAAAGCTGTCAGATTTCGCGCGAAGACGCTTGTAGATTTCATATTCATTGCTGATCGACGACAAAGACGAGAGGACGGAATCGGAATCAAAGCCATATCCGGCTACAAAGGATTTGCACTGATCCTCAACATTTGCAATTTCGTCGGCGAGGCCGGCAACCTCTTTCTTTCCGTTGCTAATCAAACTCTCCAAAGCGGAAAGTTCCGGATTCTCACTTCTGGATACAATGCCAAAGGCAAGCAATACTATCCCCGAAACAGCGCCAGCAATCCCCAACGCCCATATGCCGGCAACGAATCCAGCAATTCCAGCAACCAGTGCGGCGGCGCCTATGGCCATAAGGATTATTTTCTTCACGATTGCGAACTTCCGCTGCTTTTGCATCAGATAGTCGGATTCCTCCTGAGCCAAACGCGACTTCCTGTCAGCCAGATCGCTTTTCTTCTTCTGGACTTCCTCGAATCTTGCGATATGGTCTGCGATGATTTCGGAAGAGATAGAATCGTTCCCATACTTAGAGTTCAGCGAATCCAGTTCGTCCCACTCGGCTGGAGTCGGCTTCAGCAAACTTTCGCTTTGCTCGAATTTCCTGTATTCATTATCAGCCTCAATGCAATCGGAAATCTGCTGCGAGGTCGGAACGCCATTGTCGAAATATGCCGTCAACTGCTCATAATCGCTTCTCTGGGATTGTGTCACCGATTGCGTCTTGGCATTGGACTCCGCGGCGTTGAACATCGAATGAAGGGAATCCATATTCGCGATCATTTCCTGCGTCGGAGCCTCGCCATTGAAAAACGACATCGCGGATTCCTTCGCCTTCTCGGCATCCGACAAATCGCTTTTAAGCTGCTCATATCTGACTTTGCGTTCATATTTTGCGCAATCCGAAAGCTGCTGAGCCACCGCATCCTGACGGTGTCTGATCTCTGCGACAAAACTCTTCTTCGCTGCAATCCGCTCCTGACATTCCATGTTCTCCCGAAGGCGCGCATCAATGTCCTCCAGCTCAAAACGATCATTATCAATCTTGCTTTGAATCGAATGCAGTTCGTCCGAACTGCCTTTCTTCGCCTTGATTGCCGTGGCAGCATTATCGAGCGCTGATACAGCTCCAGCAAAATTCGATATGTCATCAGCTTCAACCAGATTGTTCAATTTCGCCGAAATGTCGCTTGAACCGGCCGGCGTCTCATCCAATGTGACATAAACGCTTCTTGCATATGTTTCCCTTCCCACGCCAAACAACTCAACGCCCAGATCCGAAGAGAAGTCAGAAGACTCCTTGTTTGTATCCAGATCAATCAATTCAAAACCATCTTCGTTTTTCCTCAAGCTGAAAGTCCTGCTTATCCTATACCGCTTCCCATTGTTGGAAAAACTCAGTTTGCCGCCGTAAACGCCATCTTGCCAAGGGAAGTATTTCAGTTTCTCATTCTTCTCAATATCTCTCGATGACGTATGCTCCATTCCATAAAACATGGATTTTATGAAAGCAGACAGAGTTGTCTTGCCCCATCCGTTCTCACGCAAGAAAACATTAAGCCCGACATCAAATTTGAAATCGATGTCATGAAGCTTTCCAAAGTTAAAAACATGCGCATCCAATATCCTCATGTCAGTTCAACCTCCCTGCCAATGCCTTTATGCCAGTCATAATGACTCTCTCTTTCTCCTCGTCAGACAAACTACCGTCCGCACTCACCAAACGGATGAACTCGCCTTTCAAAGACACATCATCCTTGTATTTTCCATAGTCAATCCTGATTTTGGTCTTATCCTTGATCCGCACGTAAAAGAATTTGCTTTTGATAGCCGGAACATAGGCGTCGGGCTCTATTTCAGTTTCTTCCGTGACCTCGCCGGATAGCGTAATCTGAACGATATCGCTTTGAGGGATGCCAGCCACCGATGCTTCTATCTTCTCCATTATCCCGGCATAGGACAGCGAACCGGATAATCCGACTTCAACATCATGGATGACACGCTTTGAAGCGCGTATGAATTTCGTTTCCAATTTGCTGCCGTTTGTCTCCAGCAGTACGAAGCCCTTTTCACCGCATTCATCAAAGCCGCGACCCTCCAAACAACCGGAATAACACCAATACCCGCGGGAATCGAGTTTTTCCTTTCTGTAATCATGAATATGACCGAGCGCGACATAATCGATATTCCTGTTCGCCAATTTCGGCAGGGAAATGTCAGGAGCGTCATTCTTCATCCGACAAGCGGCAACCTGCCCGTGCAGAATCACTATATTCAAATGATCAGGATCGGGAATCAGCTCATTGAAGACTCCGACAGGAATCTCACCGCTAAATTCACGGCCATAGATATCCACATTCTCGTAGGAATATTTTTCCCAGGACGACTTGCTGAAACGCTTCAGATTCGCAAGTTCCTCGCCAATCGGAAAAGAGGAATCCTCATCGTGGTTGCCTCGCAAATACAGAAAGTCAATGGACGGGCTTTGCTTGATGATATAACCGATTCTTTGCTTTATCTTCTTCTGCTGCGTTTCCTTCGTATCGAAGAAATCCCCGGCTATCAGAATGACCCTTACATCGTTTTCCTTTGCATAGCCAACCATGCTCGCAAACGCATCGACAACCTCATTGCGTCTTTCCTCGGCCTGCTCCTTCGAAAAATGAGATCCCATTTTCGAGTCCGCATGAATGTCAGCACAATGAATGATTTTCATCTTCTTTTTCCTCCTATTCAAGGTGTTTGCAAACCTCACACCCCCAGCGTGCCGATTGGCACAACAAGCACATCGTCAGGCCTTTTATAAGCCAGGTTGCCATTTGCTGTATAAGCTCCAGCATAATTTATTACCCGCCAAATATGCCATTTTTGTCAAAACAAATGGTCGGTTTGGCGGTGTTTTACTGGTCGGTTTGGCGAAATTCCAATAACCGATTCGGCAAAATAAAACACCGAAGCCCCTAACAGTCCGCTCAAGAGCGACATATTCCAAAAGCCACATGCCAACTGCTTTTCAGAGCATCGAAATGCCCGTTTGCAGCACTGGTAGAGGTAACAGGGATAACCGGCACTCCGATATCACCGAACTTTCCAGCAAAAGCGGCCTGCGCGTCTTTTCCCGCTATGGCTATCCGCCTTATCGAGGGATGCGACACAAGAAAGCCTTTGATGTCATTAAGTTCGGCCGATTCGTATCCGTCCCGGCTCCCCTTCCTGTATCCGTTGCGATACACATCCCACAAAGCGACATGATGCTCCTTCAGCATATCAAGCTTGTCCTCATAGCGTTCAGGAACCGCACACCCGAAAATTTCCGCAACAAGCGGCCAGAAGCGATTGCTTGCTGTCGCATAGTATTCCCGCTTCCTGATTGACTCGCCGCTCGGACACGACCCGAGAACCAGTATCTCGGAATCAACCCAAACGATCGGATCAAGCCCCTCGACATACTCAAAGCCCTTCGACTTCAAGCCTTTCTCCGATTCCGCATCCAACCTCATGCGTCAGCCTCAATACAACAATCACAAGGCACTTCCAAAAACATCTCCAATATCACAGCACCTTGGCCGCCTTCATTCTAGCAAGTATCAGTTCAATACCGGGATCGAGATACGTCCGATAGTGGCTGAGCTGGTGCGGCCCTTCCACAAGAACGGAATTTCCGGACGGGAATACGGAATCGAAATCATCCTTGTGACGGAAGAACTCATCACTCTGAGAGAATACCGCAAACTTGGCGCGCTTGTAGACAGGCTTGAGAGACGCCATCTTCTTCTCAAGTTCCTGCCAGGCGGAAATTGTCTTGTCCGGAACATCGCAGACGGACGGCACGTCGGATGTCGGCTTGAAGGCGGGATTCAACGCGATCACAGGCACAGGCGATTCGAACGCAAGCGCATAAAACGCGCCAAGCGATGAAGCGACAACAAGCGACACTTTGTTCTTCAGAACCAGCCCCTTGATCTCATCAAGAGTTCCCCGGGCATCAAAAAGATCAAAACTGCCCTTAAGCGTCTCGTAGCCATAGTCTGAGAAAAGCTCCCTTATGTTCACAGCCGACGCTCCTTTCCTGATATTCGTCAGATCAAGCGTGCTTTTATCGAACTCCTCAGCATTCTGACCCGCCTGCCGCTTCGCGTCATTCGCAATGCTTCCATCAGAACTCACCTTGAGCCCGTGAATGTACAATATTTTTTTCATATGCAACCTCCATTTCTAGGTTTCCAATCTCATATCCAAACGCCGAATGCACAGCATACACGCGCAATACATCACGCAACGATACGCCTCAATAGCGCCTCTGGAACTCCTCCAGGGCACTTCTAAAAACCTCAGAGTCCGAACCTGCCAGACGCCTTTCCGGCCATAAAACCGGCGAAAAGCCTCGGAATACGACAGTATTCCTGTGCTTTCAGCCGTTTTTCTGTCTCGGAAATCCGCAGGCATTTTCAAACAGCAGGTTTTTAGAAGCGCCCTTCAATCACCATGTTTCAAAACCGTTTCAAGATCAAGATCCTTCAAATAGCGTTTGAGCAGAAACGAACAGAAATACGGGAAAGTGAATATGCGATTCGAAAACCCTATGTTTCCGCGTATCAATTTGATTCCGCAGGATATGTCCGGATAGCGTTCGCTTGCTATCAAAG
>CADBSO010000117.1 GCA_902797395.1 uncultured Spirochaetales bacterium | reverse complement strand
CGTCTTCCCTGCGGTATTTGTCGAAAATGCCATCCTTTATGCCTCTGTAAATAGTGTGATAACTTAATTTTCCATTACCAGTTTCTGTTTTAACTCTTCCTGAAATTTCCTCAGGCGACCATTGGTGGTTTAGAAACTTGTCTGCAACAAAATCACGTAGTGTCTTATCAGAAAGCTTCTTGTCCATTTTGCAGTTTTTACGTCTCAACTTGTATTTATTATCTGCAATAATCGGAGAGTAGTTTTCATCCTGAGAATTTCTCCTCAGCTCTCTTGAGATTGTTGATTTATTTCTTGATAGACTTTCAGCGATTTTCGCAATAGATAATCCTTGCAAGGTTCCTAATAATATACTTTCTCTTTCAAAAATGGTAATATGATTGTACCTCATATATCCTCCAAATGATGATTTTTGTTCAACACCATTATAAAGGATTATGGGGTTTTGTTCATTTATGCTGCGAAAAATCGCAGCGTTGCACTTGGCTTGCTAATTCGCCCTCAATGAAAACCGGAACAGTATTCAATATGTGCGGCCTAATATCCCTCAGCGCCTTCATCAACACGCTCACTGCCGGAGGACCTGAAAGAAAATATATGGTAGCCCCGCACAACAAAGGCACAAGCTGACTCTCGGTGAACTCATAAGCATGGCTCAACGGCAAAATCGACAACGCCCTATCACCAGGAAATATGTCAACATAAGCAACACATGCCTCATCCGCATTATGCACCAGGTTCATATGAGTCAGCATAACGCCCTTTGGCGAACCTGTGGTTCCAGACGTGTAAATAAGGCTCGCAACATCATCTTCTGAAGGTTCATAAAGTTTCAATACATCGGATGCTTCCTGTGATTTGAGATTGCCTGATTTCATCATTGCAATCCCTTTGCACGCAGAAAAATCCTCGCGGCTGGAAATGGAAGATACGGCAATGCCATCCAAAAGAAAAAGGTCCTCACACCTTATAAGTATGATTCCACTGGTCCTGACAAAGCCAATCGCCTTAGCATAGTTCCTGGAATTTGTCACAATGCCCTTGCATTCGGAATGCGCAAGCATATTGCCGACTTCTTTCTCGCTGAAATCGACAAGCATCGGCACTGCAATCGCTCCAATGGATGCGATCGCAAAATACGCTATCATCCAATTCGGGGAATTATCGCTCAGTATGGCTATCTTATCCCCTTTTCCGATTCCGTTCGCTATCAGTGACACGCTCATTCTGTCAACCGACGCCTTGAGCTCATTATATGTGATATCAGAGCCGCTCTTGCCGTAGACTGAAAAAGCGACATTATCCCCGTATTTTCTCGCAATATCATCGACTACGCTTCTGAAAGTGAAAGCGCTTACTTTATTTTTCTTCATTTGAACTCCAAAACCATATTAAAAAGTTTTCAAAACAATATAATATGATTTTCAAAAACTTATCACAAGTTTATTGTATCCAATGAAATAAATCAAACAACGGCAGATTTTCCTTTCCGAGAAGAAAAGGAAAACAGGAATACTGACCATTCTTGAGGCTTTTTGCCGATTTTATGGCCAGAAAGGCGTCTGGCGGATTCGGACTCCGAGATTTTTAGAAGTGCCCTTCAAAATGATGCGATATCCATTCCGAATTTGAATGCTTTTGACTATGTCCGAAAGTTTGACTGATCCTCGCCTGTCATAATGCTCAGAACGCCCATGGGGCAGGCTTTGACGCATTTGCCGCATGCCACGCACTTTTTCGAAACATTGGCGACTTCGTCTTCAACGATAAGCGAAAGCGGACAGGCATCGCGGCATTTCCCGCAATTCGTGCACATCTTCAAATCGATTATGTATGTGCCAAAACGATTCTTCTTGATAGCGCCTATCGGGCAGACAGACGCACACTTGCCGCACTGGATGCAGACCACAGGCCGGGCTATCACCACATCATCCATGCCGCTGGTCAAACCCTTGCCCTTCCTCTCGCGGACCTGCAAAAAAGCCCTATCACGCTTTTCCGTCTTGAAATATGTTAGCGAGCACGCCCTCATGCACTCCAAACACCCTATGCATCTCGGTCCTTTTCCAACCGCCAATGTCCTTATGCTGCGCTTTATGACCTGACTCTTCTGCTCTTTCTCGTAGGGAGTATTGACAAGAGGGAGTGAAAAGCGAGGTTCACCGTCAAGCCTGTAATACGCATCTGCAATCGCAGGAGCCGTGGGTATGCATACGATCTCGCCTATCCCTTTTGCGCCGCAAGCCACATCAAGCCCCTCTTTCTCTATTATGCGGGGAACTATATTCGGAAGCTCATCCGCCCTGAAAAGGCCCAAGGAGCCGTATTTGACATCAGGAACGCCTTTGTTGACAATATAGTCCTCTCGCAGAGTGTAGCCGATCCCCATCACGACGCCGCCCTCGATCTGACCTTCCACGTTGACCCTGTTTATCGCTCTTCCAACATCATGAGCGGCGATTATCCTGTCTATCTTATGGGTTTTCTCATCCAAAACAGCGACCTGAACGGCATAACCGTAAGCCACATGGCTTTTCGGGTGAGGCAAATCGCAGCCGAACGGATCGGTCTCCGCCAGGTATTCCGCATAAAAGCTCTGTCCATCCAAAGAATCCAAAACGCACTGCAAAAGGGGTTTTGATGCTACCGTCAAATCGAAATTCTCAAAAACATCATCCAATGCCTTGCGCAATTCAACCGCTGCGCGACGCACTGCTTCTCCGGTGACAGTCGTATGCCTCGAACCGGATGATGTGCCGCTGTCAGGAGCATCATAGGAATTCGCCGCCTCGCATTCCACCACCTCGCCCGGCAAGGAAGCGACATCACACACCACTTGCTTCATGACGGTATAAATGCCTTGCCCCAGATCGGAAGCAGCAGAATGGATCACCACTTTGCCGCCTCTGACTTCCAAGCGCACGCGGCCGTAATCCGGAAGTCCGACGCCTACGCCAGCGTTCTTCATCGCACAAGCGATTCCAGCCAGCTGACTGCTCTCATAGTCGGCTTTAACCGCCTCAAGCGCCTCAACAAGTCCGGTATCATTGCCGACTATCTGGCCATTAGGCAAGCTCTGACCCGGCCTGATAGCGTTGATATGCCTTATCTCCCAGTGGCTGATTCCAATCCTATCAGCCATATGATTCAGCATGCTTTCCATCGCAAAACATGTCTGAGTCACCCCGAATCCGCGGAAAGCGCCGGCAGGCGGATTGTTAGTGTAATAGGCTTTGCCCTCTATTCTGAAATTATCATAAGCGTATGGCCCCGAAGCGTGGGTGCAAGCCCTCTGGAGAACCGGCATCCCCAAGGATGCATAGGCTCCGGTATCAGCCAAAACTTTCGCATCCAGAGCAAGGATCCTGCCTTTCCCATCACAGCCAAGCGTGAAATCCATTTCCATCGGGTGCCGTTTAGGATGAACTATCAGGCTTTCATCACGAGTCAGCTTCATCTTGCACGGACGGCGCAGCTTATATGCGGCCAAAGCGGCATAATGCTGAACAGACACGTCCTCCTTGCCGCCGAACCCGCCGCCGACGCAGCAATTCTCGACTTCCACCATATTCTCGGAAATTCCAAGGAAAGGAGCAATCTCGCGTCTGGTATCATAGACGCCCTGATCCGTCGAATAGATCCTGACGCCGCCATTCCCCAGCGGAATCGCAACCGTCGCTTCAGGCTCCAAAAAGGCATGTTCGGTAATAGGAGTGCTATAATGCTCGGTCAAAACGAATTGCGCCTCTGACAACGCCTTCGAGACATCGCCCCTGTCAACTCGCACGCTGCCCAGCAAATTGCCGTCAGGATTATTCTCATGAACCTTGCGGGCACCAACGGCTGCAGCTTCATGCAAGGAGGATACCGGTTCGAAAACCTCATAATCCACATCGATCAGTCTGCAAGCGTTCCTGGCATCTTCATAAGTATCCGCCACCGCCAACGCTATGACATCGCCCAAATAATTTGTGGTCTCGCCTTCGGCTATGAAAGCAGGCCAATCGCGCTTAAGGTGTCCTACCATAACGGTTCCGGGCACATCCGCCGCCGTGTATACGGCTGCGACTCCTTTGGCTTTCTCGGCTCTTGAAATGTCTATCCCTAAAACCTTGGCGCACGGGTGCGCAGAGCGCAGAGCAACCGCATAAAGCATCCCGTCAACATATATGTCATCCGGATATATGGCTTTGCCAAGCGCTTTGGAGATCGCATCCGCCTTGATGACGCTGTTTCCGACCTTCCAA
Source organism: uncultured Spirochaetales bacterium (assembly GCA_902797395.1). GTDB lineage: Bacteria > Spirochaetota > Spirochaetia > Sphaerochaetales > Sphaerochaetaceae > UBA9848. The sequence continues at coordinate 3,491 of CADBSO010000117.1, read as the reverse complement.
TTGGCATCATCCGCTATTTTGGCGTCGTTCCTAAAAATGGAAGCGGCAAGAAGTATCGCATCCACGATCTTCCTATAACCCGTGCAGCGGCAGATGTTGTTTCTTATCGCATGGCGGATATCCTTCTCAGTCGGATCGGGATTCACATCCAAAAGCGCCTTGGCGCACATTATCATCCCCGGAATGCAGAATCCGCACTGCACGGCTCCGGCGCGAGCGAAAGAATAGGAATAAACCTCGCTTTCCCTATCGGAAAGGCCCTCCATCGTGATTATGCGCTTGTTTTCGACCTCGCTCGTCAGAACGCTGCAGCAGCGAACCGCCTTGCCGTCAATTATTATCGTACAGGTTCCGCAAGCGCCTTGAGAACAGCCGTCCTTGACCGATGTCAGATGCAGCTCATCGCGCAGAAAACGCAAAAGCTTCACATCTTTCTTCACTTCATGGCTTTTTCCGTTGACAAGAATCCTCATAACACCTTTTCATCCAGCCAGCGCATCACAACCCGAACCCCAGCACTAAACGACACTCCCGAAGATCAAATGAAGTCTTCGTCAATCTTCTCCCACGCCGCATTGAAATCGTTTCCAAAAGCGCCGCCATCGTTGGTTGCAGCAAATTGAGGCCTATCAAGCTCCAAAAAGCTAATGATATCGCGAGGCTTCAAGCTATAGAATTTGCGAACCTTGCCAAGAATCTCCTCATCGCTTGCCTTTCCGGTGCCGAATGTGTCTATGCACAAACTCACCGGCTCGGCATGGCCTATCGAATACGACACCTGAAGCTCGGCTTTGTCCGCAAGCCCATGATGAACTATGTTTTTTGCAATGCGCCTGAGCATATACGCAGCGCTTCTATCGACTTTTGTAGGATCCTTGCCGGAAAACGCGCCGCCGCCATGATGCGAATACGGACCGTAGGTATCAACCATTATCTTCCTTCCTGTTAGGCCGGAATCCGCCGCAGGGCCGCCAATTGTGAATTTGCCGGCAGGATTGACATAGTACCTGGTCTGCTTCAAAAGGTCCGGATCCAGCGTCGTGAAAACAAGCTTTCCAAGCAAATCCTCTCTGAGCTGCTCTATAGTCACATCATCATCGGTTTGAGCGGATACGACTATCGCAGGAATCGATTTGACATTTCCTTTGGCATCATACTCAACGGTCACCTGCGTTTTCCCATCAGGCCGCAAATACGCCAGATCCCCGTTTCTTCTGAGAACGGTCAGCTTCTTGCTGAGAGCATGGGCGGCGTCTATTCCGAACGGCATGAGCTTTTCGGTCTCGCGCGATGCATATCCGAACATAAAACCCTGATCGCCTGCGCCGATTTCACCGTCCGCATGGGAAACGCCGTCGTTTATCTCAGGCGACTGCTCCTTGAGATTCACATTCACTTCGCATTTGTCAGTAAAGACATACTCGTCCCTGACATACCCGACATCCCTTATAGCCTTTCTGACTATCGCTTCATAATCCCTGTCGCCAAGTTTCACCCGCGAACTTATTTCCCCGAAAACATTCACGCGATTGTATGCTGCAGTCACCTCGCAAGCCACATGCGCGCTGCCGTCCTTGGCAAGAACCGCATCAAGAATGCTATCGGCTATGAAATCGCAAAGCTTATCCGGATGGCCTATTGTCACGCTCTCCGAAGTCAGGATCTTATTGTTTGTATGCACTTGAACTCCTTTCTGCAAACGATCATTTGCCGAAGAATGCCTCAGCCCTATCGTATATGGTCTTGACGAGATCAGGTATGCAGGCTTTGTCTACAGACGAGAATGCGATCCTGATGTATTTGCCGAAAAGCGAAATCACGCCTATGCCGTCTTTTTCCAGCAGTTCCTTCTGATATTCATCAGACTTGTTCTCGCGCAATTCAAAACTCATGAAATAGCCGCTGTTGAAAGGAAGCGGACGCATGATGCCGAACAGGCTCTCCCTCTTCATTATCTCCGACTTGAGAATCTCATACCTCTCCTTCATTATGCCGATGGCCTCTTTTCTTTCGGCCTTCATCTGCTCTTTCCTATCAGTGAGCGCATGGAGCAGAATCGTCTGCCCGGGAGTGGATGCGCATGAGATCGTTCCGCGAATCACGCCTGCGACTTTGCTTTCCAGAGCCTTGTAATGACTTTCTGTCAAGCCCTTTGATGCGAAAGTTATGAAACCGACCCTGAATCCCCAAACCTCTTCCTCTTTAGTGGCCGCATCGCATTTCACCGCCATTATGTTTTCGCTCAAATCAGCCAAAGATGTGAATAGCGATTCCTTTATGCAGTTCTCTTCGAAGAAAAGGAGAAAATACGCATCGTCGCAAATGGCAACAACCTTCTTCTTCTCGGAAACCTCCTTGACGGCATTGACGATTTGCGCAGCCTCGTCCTTGGTTGGCGTGTAGCCTGTAGGATTATTCGGAAAATTCAAAACGAACACCACTTTGCTGCCCGGAGCCTCAAGAAGCGTTTTCTTGAAATCAGCAACATCGAACTTCCCGTCCTTGAACAGGTTGAAATTATGGATGATGCCGCCGCATTGGTTTGAAAACACCAAATCGTAGTTCTCCCAATAGAGATTCGGAATCACAACGCTGTCTCCGGGAGATATGAACAGCTTGGCAGCAATGAAAAGCGAATTGGTAAGGCCGGAAGCGACAGCGGGCAGCGAAGTCGGCGCCTTGAGAGAAGGATTCTTATAGATCATATCCTCCTTCCATGCCTTTCTGAGCTCAGCATTCCCGAGCCCAAGGGAATATGCGAATATCTCGCTTGCCGTCAGATCGTTCGAGAAAAACGAACGCACGGATTTCAAGTTCATAGGGGTCTTGCTGCTATCCAAAGCCACGCCTATCGTCGCATTATATTTGGTCGCAAGCTTCTTGCAATTCGCGCTCTGCACGGTTATGCCATTGGGCATGTAGGCATTTTTGCCGAAATCGGAAAGAACATCCAATGCGATAGTCCCTTCCAGCTGCTTGTTGAGTTTTTCCGCCAATTCGTTCATGTTCACCTCCAAGCCATAAAGCGCAATAAAAGGGCTGAAGATGCTTTTGGAATCCAACCGTCGCCGATATTCGAACGCAATCCGTCAAGACATCGGCGAAATCAGATCTGAGGTTCTTAGAGATACCCTCAACTCATAGCATCAAGCGTTGGCACCTTACCATACTACGATCAGGCAGGTTGCCGTGTAATCAAAAGGCTTGTCCTTCATACACTCTTTATGAGCAATGCTTTAATGATACCGATATGAAAAAAAAATGCAATCAAGAAAATGCTTGCCGGCAGATCCGAATCCAAAGGCAATCCCTAATAGAGCAAATTTTGGCTATATCCGAATAAATGACCGATCATTTATTCTGCCATATCCAATCGCCGGTTATGCGCCGCATATGCGCGCTTTAGGTCGCAAAGCCATTTGGATAGGCACGAAGCCTTATCCTGCATTAGGCTTTTCGCCCCAAAGCGCGCCTCTCCAGCACCTCTCCGG
>CADBSO010000116.1 GCA_902797395.1 uncultured Spirochaetales bacterium | reverse complement strand
CGCAGCAACGCAAGATATGAAGCCTTATCCCGCATTAGGCCTTTCGCCCCAAAGCGCGCCTCTCCAGCACCTCTCCGGCTCTGCGGCCCTGTCCTGTCAGTCAAACTTTCGGACATAGCCAAAAACTTTAACTCCAAGGGTTTTGTCGGCGGCAGCCTATTTTGAGCAAACCGCTTTTATATATTCTTCTGCCAGATAGAGCGGGATATTCGTGAGATTCGATTGCTCCTTGTATCCGGACATCGAGAATCTGAGACCTTTGAGATTTGGAGAGGATTTCAGAATGGTGCTCATGCTTTTGGCACGCAGGTTGGTTTCGGCTTTTACTTCGCAAGGGTAGGCATTTCCGTTTTGAAATACGAAATCTATCTCTGATGTGGAGTTGTCGTTTGCATAATAGAATAGGGGCGCGCCCCCGGTTGCTGACAGGTATTGCTGGGCGAAATATTGTTCGGTAAAGCTCCCTTTATACATTGTGAATGTGCTGTCCGGCAGGAGAATATCCTCTTCGCTTATGTCGGACATGGCTCCGAGAAGCCCTATGTCGCTGATGAAAAGCTTGAAACAGGAGAAGTCTTCATAGAATTTCAGCGGTTTTTCGATTTTTTTGACTTTGGTTACCGTGTGGATCAATCCGGCATCCGAAAGCCATTGTATCGCATTTTCGAAGTCTTTTGCCCTTGCGCCCTTTCTTATTGCGGAATAGATGAATTTCTTGTTTTCTTTTGCAAGTTGGCTTGGTATGGAATTCCAGACAAGTCTGGTTTTCGGCACTTCATCCGAGGATATGTGCTTGGAGAAGTCGGCGGAATAGTTTCTCAGGATTTCCTTTTGTATGCTTCTGACATCCTGAGCGTCCCCTCTTGCGAATGCCATGACCGCATCTGGCATTCCGCCTGTGAAATAATATTGCTTCAATATTCCTTTGAGTGTTTCGGAAAGCGGGTTGGTGTCACTCCAATGATGCGCTGCAACCATTTCGGCGAGCATTTCGTTGCCTGTTGCCGTTAGGAACTCCATGAAGGAAAGGGGATACAGCTTTAATGTGTTGACTTTTCCTACAGGGAATCCTGTGCCCTGATGCGTTTTGATTCCGAGAAGCGAGCCCGCAGCTGCTACATGGTATTCAGGGCAGTTTTCACAAAAATATTTCAAGGAAGATATGGCGGCTGGCGCTTCTTGTATTTCATCGAGGATTATGAGGGTTTTGTCAGGCATGATTTTTGTTTTCGACAAGACGGAAAGGTTTGTTACGATTTTTTGCGGATCAAAGTTGCCATCAAATAGTTCAAGTATATTTTTGTTTCTGTCGCATGTGATGTATGCGCAGGAGTCGTACTCCTTGTTGCCGAATTCCTTGAGCAGCCATGTTTTGCCCACTTGTCTGGCGCCATCCAGCAGCAATGGCTTTCGGAAGGGGCTGTTTTTCCACTCTTTTAATTTGCCGTATAACAATCTTCTCATGATTGTATTTTACACTTTTCTAGGGGAACTTACAAAGTTTTTAACATTTTTCTAGGGGAACTTTTTAGAATTATCACACTTTTCTAGGGGAATTTCTTATCTGCACAAGTGGTTTTGGATTACGCCTTGTTAGCAGACCTTTCGAGCATGGCTTTCGGGTTCAAATGAAAAGTGTTATCTCGCATGGTAATCAGAATGATGCAGAAACAATGTTTAGGAATTTGGATTCTAGTTTCATGATATTTTGAAATTTCAGGCAGGCTTATGGTCGAAATATAGTGAAATTTCAAGTTGAATGACTATTAGTGCTGTCGGTTTCTCGCAGCAATTTGAAGAATGTGCTTCGTGATATTTTCAATTTGGAGGCTGCCCGGCTGCTTGTTATTTTCCTCTCAGCATATTGATTGAATACTGTTCGGGCGTTTTTCGGAAGCGATATTTTCGGTCTCCCGAAAACTATGCCTCTGTCTTTAGCGGCTTTTATCCCTTCGGCTTGCCTTTGCCGTATGTTCGCTCTCTCGTTATCAGCGATGAATGAGAGCAGCTGCAGAACGATATCTGATATGAGTTTTCCTGTAAGTCCGTTGGCGGTTTGGCTAGTGTCGAGAAGAGGCATGTCCAGGACCTTGATGTCAGCGCCGATCGTTTCAGTTATATTTGACCACTCGGTAAGTATTTTGCGATAATCCCTGCCGAGCCTGTCGATAGATTTCACTACTAGCAGGTCACCTGGCTTCAGCTTTTTGAGAAGTTTTTGGTATTGCTTTCTGTCGAAATCCTTGCCGGACTCCTTGTCGACATATATGTTCTTGTCGTCGATTTCCACAGTTCTTTTTATTTCATCGTATTGCCTGTCGATTTTCTGCTGCTTTGTGGAAACGCGGATATAGGCATAGGTCATTGGGATTTCTTCTGTTTTTATTATTTGATTTGGGGATTATATCAGATATGCTGATTGTATGAAAATGTATAGGTTTTCGGACAGCATGAAAATGCATCTATATTATATGCTTTGGGTGGTAAATGTTCAATTTTCGGACAAAAAAATGCATAAGAATGTAGTGTCTTTTTATCTATGATTAATTGGACATATTTGGTTTTCGGGCAGAATTGGAGGTTTAGATGAATAAGCTGATTATTTTAGAGGGCGCTAAGGACATGGGAAAGACTACAGCATTGGTGAAATTAGCGGATTATATTCATAAAAACGGCGGCATTTTGTTGGATGCATTCTGGGTTCCGATAGGGAGGGATCCGAATAGATTGCCTAAATACGTATTGCAAAGACTTAGTGGAATAACGCCGGGCGGAGTTAGTGCAAATCCGAACCTGAACAGTACTTTTAATATATCGCTTTGCATACAGAAAAAATATCCGCAAAATTCGAATTTATGCATGGACTATGTATTCATTTTTTGGTATAAGGGCGAAGTGGCGATTATTTGCACGGGTGGAGATAACCCGCAGCTGATTTCGGTTGGGGTTAATCTGAATATTTCGATTAGCATAAATATAAATCCTAACATCAGGCTTTGTAATTCTAATATCGTGTGTGCAAGAACTAAACACAAGGCAAGTAGCAGTGTTTTCATGCAGACTGAATCTGTTTTCAGATCGGTTGAGAGGGAATACTCGCTTTCGAGAAATACAGTATTTTTGAATGGATTGTTTGATATTAATCGGAGGCAAAGCAAAGCAGTATCAGATATAGTAGGCTTGCTTTGAGGTTGGAGGTAATTTGATATGGGGATTATGAGAATCAGAAAAATTATTGTGGCGATTGTTTTTATGGCGAGTTTTGTCTTGTTTTCTTGTCCGCAATCGACAGGAGGCAAGAGCTCGCACGTTCATTCCATGACGCATTTCGATAAGGTTGAGGCAACATGCAAGCAAGAAGGAAAATTGGAGTATTGGTATTGCTCTACTTGCAGAAAGGATTTTCTTGATGAGAATGGGAATCAGGAAGCCGGCGAGCTTTCCATTGCTCGGCTTGAACATGCGTGGGAACGAAAGATAGGCGCAGAGAAACATTGGGACCTGTGTTCGCAATGCGGCGACAAGCGGAATGAGGCGGACCATAGCGGAGATCCCTGCAGCGTATGCGGGTATGAAGACCTGTTCAATATAGAGGACGGGGTTCTGACGTCATTGAATGCAAGCGGAAAATCGAAAACGCAAATCACAATTCCCGATGATGTGACAACCGTTAGAAGCTCGGCGTTTGCAAACTTGGGGAATCTGCGCGTCGTTGTTGTGCCGGAGAGCGTCAAGACCATTGAGGCGAATGCTTTCACCGGAAATCCGAATCTGATCATGGATGCGAGAGCGTTCGAATCTAAGCCGTATACTTGGAATAGCTCATTCTACGGTGACAACGATAAAAATTGCGTCGTGTATTCCGGAGGGGACTGGGATGATGACTGCGTATATGCCAACGGCGACGTTCTGGTCAAATTCAGGAATGCTGATCTGCAGTTTGTCACCGTCCCCAAGAGAGCGAAAAAGCTCGGAAAAGAAGGGATGGATTACGTCATGATTTATGGAAATGAAAAAAGTGTTTTCACGAGTAACCAGCAGGTAGTCAATGTTTCTTTTGAAGATGGGAGCCGGTGCGAATCTGTAAGCGCTTACGCTTTCTATGGCGCGAAGAATCTGCATGCGGTGGGATTTCCCGAATCGCTCAAGGATATAGGGTCAGGCGCTTTCAGTGGATGTAACAATCTGGAAACTGTGAATTTCGGGCAGGATTCCAACCTTGAGAGCATTGGCGCTGATGCTTTCAAGGATTGCACTACGTTGAAAAACATAGTCTTGCCAGAAGGCTTGAAAATCATTGGAAGACGTTGTTTTGACAATTGTAGTGTTCTGGAAAGCATAGAAATACCCGCAGGTGTTAAGGTTTTAGGGGAGGATACATTTAGCGGATGTGATAAACTTTCAAGCGTAGTTTTGCATGAAGGCCTTGAAGAAATTGGCGATTCTTTTATGGATGGGGCTTTTTACGATTGTGATATGTTGGAATCGATTGAAATTCCTTCAAGCTGTAAAAAAATAGGCAGTCATTCTTTCAGTAGTTGTAGTAGACTTGGTACTTTAATATTGAAGGAAGGCTTGGAAGAAATAAGTGAATCTGCTTTTTATTGCTGTAAAATCTCAAGTTTATCGATTCCTTCTACTGTCAGAAAAATCGGGGACAGTGCATTCTATGGAAATTCGCTTACGGAACTGACGCTTCCTGCTGGCATTACATATGGCACTAGTGTTTTTAGTCGTTGTGAAGAACTTTCTGCTCTTACAGCTGTTGATGGTGTTGAAATCATCAATACGTCCATGTTCGAAGGATGCAGTAAATTGGCGGATGTAACGCTTCCCGCTACACTCAAGTACTTGGCTGAGAAGTGCTTTGCGTCATGCACGAGCACGAGTTTCACGGTGATCAAGTTCGCAGGAACCAAGGCGCAGTGGGATGCGGTCGACAAGCATAGTGACTGGAAGAAGGACTCAACCCAGTTGACTAAAGTCCAGTGTTCGGATGGAACATTCGATTTATAGGGGGGGTGGATCTATGCTGACAAATCTGAAGAATAAGATGGAAACGAACTATGGGTATGCAAATGTCCGTATCGGAAACAACAGTAGCTCTGATTACATGATATATTATGCGAAGGACAAGAGAGTACGCTCAAAAGATATGGCATTGCATGAAGAGGCGCATTTGGATGCGAATAACAATTTACATGTTGAAATTCATATAGGACGTGAGATCTTGAGAAATAATAGCGGACTTGTTCAGATAGTCAAGAAAGCCGTTAAAACGATGGTGTGTTGCGGAAATGCAGGCAAAGGGGAACGCACATTTATTTTTTCCAAACAAGTTACTGGATATGATGATAACAATCCTGCTAAAGTAGATGCGGCAGCTGATTTGGTTGACAAGTTTCACAAGGCGATAGGCAATCGAATCATTGACTTTGTCGAACTTTTGAAATGAGGCCTTACGGAATTACAAGCAGTTTGTGCCATGGGTGGCATCTTCGAAAAATCCCTTGATGCAGCCCAGCGGCACGTTTGTTATGTTCTGCTGCTCGCTGTATGACGACATTGAAAAGCGGATTCCGTGTAGGTTGAGGTATTTTGCGAGAAAGCTCTTGAGGGATTTTGATTGCAGGTTCTCTTCGGCCTTGACTTCTATTGGCAGGATGCTGTTTTTGTATTGGACGACGAAGTCGATTTCAAGCGTGGAGTCATTGTTCGTGTGGTAGGGGTTTTTTCAAAACTCCTTCCTTCATGCTGCTTGCCCTTTCGAACTAGGGCATGAATCCGATAGATTCTTCGAGAAATGTTTTTTCTCGAAAAGAGAAAAAACACTAATACATACAGTATTTGCGGTTTTCTTGAAGAATGCCCTGACTTCAAAATAGGCTTCGCATCATTTTGGAATGGGTTTAAAACCTCGGATGGTCTTGGCGCCAAGGCAAACGAGTTTTATCTTTCTTCGCGGAAATAATTGCGCCCTAATGATTTTGGCGGCTGTTTTTCCTTGTTGTTTCTCATGCTGGAAGCTACAAGGACTATGGTAGTGACAACATAGGGAAGTATTTTATAGATTTCCGTGGGTACGGACGAGACGACAATGCGCAAGTACATTATCATCAATGCGCCGAATAGCGCGCTTCCCCAGATTGCTTTAAGGGGGTTCCAGATGCAGAAAATGACTAGCGCAACGGATAGCCAGCCTACGCCGGACAGGCCTTCATGGTTCCATGTGGCTCCAGCGGTTGTCATGATGTAGACCATACCGCCTATTGCGGAGATTCCTCCTCCGATTGTTGTTGCCGCATATTTGTATCTTGTGACATTTATTCCGGCGCTGTCTGCAGTTGCAGGAGATTCGCCGACTGCTCGCAAATGCAGGCCTTTTCTGGTTTTCATAAGGAAAAGATATATTGTTATGGCTATGATAACAGCAAGATAGAAGAAGACATTATGGCCGAAAAGAATCGGACCTATGACTGGTATTTTCGCGAGCGGCCCGAATATGTTTGTTGAAAAGGCGTGTTTGAGATGGTTTGAAAGGGAAACGAATCCGCCTTGTTTCACTCTCATGTATTCGCCGGTGAATTGTCCTATGCCTGTTCCGAAAATTGTGAGCGCCAGTCCTGTGACGTTCTGGTTGGCTCTGAGAGTTATGGTTATGAAGCTGTATATGAGCGAAGCTATGGCACCGGATGCGAAAGCGCAGATGATCGCTATGACAATTGCTATGAATCCGCTTGATGCGGGTTCGCCGCTTGCGGCAATGTGTCCTGCCGCGGATATTGCCTTTTCATATGCGAATGCTCCGGCAAGTCCGAATGCGCCGCCGATGTACATTATTCCTTCTACGCCCAGATTGAGATTGCCGCTTTTTTCGCAGAGGATCTCGCCGGTGGTTCCAAGCATGAGGGCTGTTGCGAATGGAATGGCTGCGACTGCAAGCGTTATGAGTGTGTTCAGTATGTTCATTTCATGCCTCCTTCGCATTCGATTTGTTCCTGGAAATCAGTTTGCTGCAGATTTTTTTTGCTTTTGAAACTGTTTTCTCGCAGAAGCCGGTTATTGGGTTTTCTCTTATTATGAGTTTGTAGTTTATGAAAAATTCGCACCCAAGCATGCAGAATAGCAATATTCCGGTTACGATTTCCGATACGGAAGCTGGAACGGAAAGCCTTGTTTGGAGCGTTTGGGAGCCTTTTGAGAGAATGGCCAGAACAAATGAGATCAGGATCATTACGAAAGCGTTGAGCTGGGAAAGCCATGCGACTGTTATCGATGTGAACCCAACACCGTTTGCAACGCCTTTGTAGAGGGTGTGATTCGCTCCGCTTGCTATTATGAATCCGATTATGCCGCAGATCGCGCCGGATATGAACATCGTTCTCATGATTATGCGTTCCACATTCATTCCCGCGTATTTGGCAGTGTTTTCGCTATCGCCTATGACCGCTATTTCGTAGCCTTGCTTGGTGTACTTCATGTATATGTGCATGGTGGCGGTTATAAGCAGGACTATGATCCAGCCGGCATGAACGCCGAACACATCGGGGAGCCTTGCGCTGCTTTTGAACATTGGAATTATCTGCGAGCCTTTTCTGCCTTCCCATGGTCCGCCTTGCAGATAGGCGACTATTCCTATGGCGATATAGTTCATCATGAGGGTGAATAATGTTTCATTGGTGTTGTGCTTCGCTTTGAAGTAGGCGGGTATGAGCGCCCAGATTCCGCCTGCGATCGCGGCTGACAACATCATGAGGAGCAATAGTCCCCAATGCGGTAGGCTTCCTTCCGGGGCGATTTTCAACGCAAAGAAACTGGCTGCGATTGCTCCTATGGTTATCTGGCCTTCGCCTCCGATGTTCCAGAAGCGCATTTTGAAGCATGGCGCGATTGCTAGAGCGCATCCAAGAAGGGGGACTGCGATTTTTATTGTTTGCCTGAAGTATATCGGTTTGCTTAATGAGCCGTTGATTATGGTAGCAAATCCTGAAAAGGGGTTGTTGCCCGTAGTCATTATTGGGATGCAGCCCAGAAGGAGAGCGAAGATGATGCTTCCGATGCGTATTCCCCATACGTATTCGCTTTTCATCTGCTCTCGCCTGGCCAGCCTTATGAGCGATTGTCTGGTTTCATTTGCCATTATCTGCCTCCTGCGGGTGCAATGGATTCGGATTTTAGCTCTCTGCCTGATTTTGTCATCAGCAGGCCTATTTGATCTTTCGTTGCGGTTCTGGCATCTACTATGCCGCTGACTTGCCCCGCGCATAGCACTAGTATCCGGTCGCAAAGCTCCAGCAGGACATCCAAATCCTCGCCGACGTATATGACTGCGGTCCCATTCATTTTTTCCTCCGTGAAGAGGTTGTAGATGGTGTAGGATGTGTTTATGTCAAGTCCGCGCACTGCATATGCGGTGAGAAGAACTGATGGTTTTTGAGCTATCTCGCGGCCGACAAGCACTTTTTGGATGTTTCCTCCGGACATCTTGCGAACCAGAAACGATGTGCTTGGGGCGACAACTCCGAGTTTTTCCCAGATTTCCTTGGCTAGTTTTTCCGGCGTTTTCTTGTCTATGAACGGTGATTTTCTGTTTTTCGAATCCTTCCAGCTTCGCAGCATCATGTTTCCTGTCATGTCCATTGAGCCGACAAGCCCCATTCCGAGCCGGTCTTCGGGAACGAAGGCCATTCCGATTCCGGCTTTTCTGATTTCAGTGGGGCTTTTGCCGACAAGATCGATCCGTGTGTTTTCGTCGGGCGTGAATACGATTTCCCCGCTATCCACCGGATGCAGACCGGAAATGCATTCGAGCAGTTCCTTTTGGCCCGAACCGGCTATTCCGGCTATTCCCAATATTTCTCCTCCCATTGCCGTGAACGATACTTTGTTGAGTTTTTTAACGCCCTCGGCATCCCTGCAGGATAGGAAACGGACTGAAAGCTTCGGTTTGGCTCCGATGTATTTGGGGCGGTTTATGTTTAATGAAACCGAATAGCCCACCATCATGTCGGTGAGCTCTTTCGGTGATGTTTTCGAGGTTTCCACGGTAGCGATGTATTTGCCCTTGCGGAGAATCGCCACATTGTCGGATAGTTCCATCACTTCGCTGAGCTTATGGGTGATTATGACTATTGCCTTGTTGTCGTTTCTCATGTTTCGCAGAATATCGAAGAGCCTTTCGGTTTCCTGCGGCGTCAGAACTGCAGTCGGTTCGTCGAGGATAAGCGTTTCGGCGCCTTTGTAGAGGACTTTTATGATTTCGATTGTCTGCTTTTCGGAAACCGACATGTCATAGACTTTTTTTCTCGGATCGATTTTGAAACCGTATTTGTCGCATATTTCCTTGACTTTTCTATTGGTCTCCTCTATATCCAGTCTGCCGCTTCCGTGTCCTAGTGTTATGTTTTCCGCAGCGGTAAAGACATCTATGAGCTTGTAGTGCTGATGTATCATTCCGATTCCATAGCGGTACGCATCTTTCGGGGAAAGGATTGAGACTTGTTTTCCGTTGATGGAAATGGTGCCTTCATCCGGTTGGTATATTCCGGAAATCATATTCATAAGAGTGGTTTTTCCGCTTCCGTTCTCGCCTAGAAGCGAGAGTATTTTCCCTTTGAAGATCTGCAGGTTCACATTATCGTTGGCAGTGACGCTGCCGAATCTTTTTGTGATGCCTTTGAGTTCGATTGCTGGTGTTTCCGTCATCGGCAATCCTCCTTTTTCGCAGGATTTTGCAATTTTGCTGCAAGATTGTTGCAAGAATCGAAACCTTGTATATAATCTTAATTCAAAGTATTGCGTTTTGCAATCGCGATTTGGCGGAAAACGAATGGTTATTAGTTTGATGATATTGCTGGCAAGTTTTGCCGCTTTGATAAAAGGCGCCGATTTGTTTGTGGACGGCAGCTCCGCGCTCGCCGGTCTTTTCAAGATTCCTAGCGTTATAATCGGCTTGACTGTGGTTGCTATGGGGACCAGTGCTCCGGAGCTTGCCGTGAGCATATCGGCGGCGGTGAAGGGAGCGAATGAGATAGCGTTCAGCAATGCCATAGGTTCCAACATCTTTAATCTGCTTGCCGTTCTTGGGGTGTGCGCTCTTATGCGGCCTATGCCTATAGATAAGATCATATTGAAGAGAGATCTTCCGGTTTCCGTAGGTGTGACTGTTCTGGTTTTGCTGGGAACGGGTCTTCGTTTTATGGCTTCAAATGGAATTCGCGGCGTTGGCATGTCGGATGAAATAGGCATTTTGAGCCGTAGCCTCGGCATTGTTCTTCTTGTTTTATTTGTATTGCATATGGTTGTGCTGGTGGTTTGTGCTCGGGGCAAGCCGATTGAAGAAGGCGAGGATGAAGTGAAGGTTATGCCTTTATGGAAGTGTTTGCTGTTTGCTGTCATAGGCATCGGGCTTATAGTGGCTGGCGGACATTTTGCTGTCAGGAGCGCGAGGTCCATTGCTGCCGCTTGCGGCATGAGCGAGACGCTTATAGGGCTTACCGTGGTCGCAGTAGGGACATCGCTTCCTGAGCTTGTGACATCCGTAGTGGCATCCTATAAGGGCGATAATGGATTGGCTGCCGGAAATGCGGTTGGCTCTAATATATTCAATATACTGTTGATTTTAGGAGTGTCTGGAACGATAAGCCCGATAGCCGTCAATTTCGCTTCGCTCATTGATCTGCTTGTTTTGGTTTCAGCTAGTGTAGTAACATATGTTTTTGCCATTACACGCAATATAAACAGGGTGGAAGGCGCGGTAATGGTTGCGTTTTACATAGGACATGTGGTTTTCGCAGTTGTCAGATGATTAAGGGCGCTTCTAAAAACCTCAGAGTCCGAACCTGCCAGACGCATTTCCGGCCATAAAACCGGCAAAAAGCCTCGAGAACGGTCAGTATTCCTGTTTTCCTTTTCTTCTCGGAAAGGAAAATCCGCCGGTT
>CADBSO010000115.1 GCA_902797395.1 uncultured Spirochaetales bacterium | reverse complement strand
GGCGGGTCGGAAGGCCAAGGCGGGTCGGAAGGCCAAGGCGGGTCGGAAGGCCAAGGCGGGTCGGAAGGCCAAGGCGGGTCGGCAGCGAACAATATCATGATTGTGACAGGCGATGCGGATTCTACTCAAATAGAGCCTCCAACCGGAAAGACAATTGTTGAGGCGACGTCTTCCGATACCAGCATTGTTACGGTAGACTTGGATAGCGATAATAATGTGGTGGCGGTGACCATGAGCACCGATCCTTCGGATAAGGGAAAGCTGGCAGAGGTCACTATAACCTATGGCGATGAGACTTCCAACAAGTTTGATTTCATAATTGGAGAGGAGGTTGCGCTTACCGGTCTTTCCATAACTCCCGAGTCCAAAGCATTTGTTCTTAATGGCACTGATGAGATAAACGACGATATGAATGTCGAGATCACTGTTGAACCGGTGCCTGCGAATGCGACATACAGACCTGTCAAATGGTCTATTGAAACGGGAAAGAGCGTTGTTTCCCTCACTCCTGACGATGCGGATCCGCTTAAGGCTACGGTGAGGGCTTTGAAGGTCGGATCGTCTAAAGTAACGGCGTCGTCTGTCAAATATCCTGACAAGAAGGTATCGTGTGATATCGCCGTTCGGGATCCGATGGTCACTTTTATGGTCTGGGATGCCAGAACGCAGAGCTGGAAGAAATCGGATAGGAATGCAGTAGCCAAGTGGGATACCGCTTTGGCTGGTCTTCTCATATCAGGAAGCAAAACGACATGGCGCAGCAATGATGAGGATGTTCCGTATGATTTCGATCATTGGACGCTTGCCGCTCCTGCTGATGGATCCAATCCGAGTACTCATACGGGGGATAGGATAAGCGAGGCTGACAAGCTCAATGGCGACAAGACGGTGTATGCGGTGTACAAGCTTGGAAAGGTCAGCATTAATCTCATGATGTGGAAAAACGGCGCATGGAAGCAGTTTGCGGATTCTTATGAACAGAATTGGGGGGCGGAATTCGTAGAACCGAACACATCACCTGAAACCGTATCTTCCGGAGTCAAGGAATATGGGTTTACGGGTTGGGCTCAGTTCTCTCAGAAACCCAGATCGATAAGCGAAGCCAAGCTTGCGGCTGGTGCCGAATACTTCTCCGGGGCTGTCAAGAAGGATGTTACGCTTTATGCTTGCTATGCGTCCGATGTCACTGTTACTTTTAGGTGCTGGATGAATGGGTCGTGGACGAGCTTCGGGACCATGGATGTCAAGTGGGGAAGCAAGTTCGTCCCGCCAAGCAGAACACCTGCCAGCATAAACTATGGCGGGACAAAATTCTTCTATGGCTGGACGACTAGCGCTTATGAGCCGGCAGGGCCTACGCTTTCGCTTCCTAATGGAGCTTCGTATTCTTCGGATAAGATGAAATCCGACGTCACCCTCTATGCCGTATATGGTTCGGATTTCAGGCAGACCGCTTATATGATAACCATACCTGGCACGGGTAGTGATGGATTCCTGATGCAGAACGCGGTTGTCAAAATCTCTTCTTTCCAGATTTCCAAATACGAGGTTACGAGAGAGGTTTGGAGAAAAGTCAATTCATGGATAGCCTCCGATGCAAAGAACACTGCCAAGAAGATAATGCAGAGGCAGGTCGGAACCGGAGTGAATCTGAGGTGGGAGGGATACGTTTCCACTGATGAAGCCACAAAAGATGATGAGGTCCGGAAAGCATCGCGCGCAACGAGATATGCCTCGTTGTATAGGACTGGAGATGGTCGCATATGGGGCGCGAACGACGGCGAGGGAGACTACAAGCCGAATACGAGGATACTTGAGAACAAGGAGCTTGCGCCTGTTGAGAGCCTATCGTGGTATCAGGCTTGTGAGTTCTGCAATGCATTGTCCGAGATGGAAGGATTGAAGCCTTTGTATTATGTTGATGATAGCAATAGCATTCTAGGCAGGAGGTATAGCAAATTCGGACCTGGTGATCTTGTGAAGTGCGACTGGAGCGGAACGGCGGAGGTCAATTACGAATGGTTCAGGCCCGTATTTACTGACACTAATGCGAATAACGTTCGGTCGACGGGTGGCAATTATACCATGCAGGTAAACGACAACCAAACCGGTAATTCTTATATGCCGAATAGCGGCGCTGTAGGGAGCTATTCGAATTATAATTTCTCTTCCAACCTCAAGGATTACTATAAGGTTCCGATTGAATATGACGAAAACAACAGAATGGTTCCGAAGGAGGGTACCCGCGAGACGTTCCAGTGGCTTGCTACCGCTCAGCGCGGATATCGTTTGCCGACTGAAACCGAGTGGGAGTACGCCGCTGCTGGCGGACAGTATAAGGATGGGACCCCTGATAAGCAATATAAGGATGGAAGCCCTTCCTCCGGCGCTCTTTACAAGTTTTCCGGATCGGATACGGCTGCGCCTGTCGGCTGGTGCACGGCAAGGGAGACTGATAATAACTTCAGGCCTCATGAAGTCGGTTTGCTCGGACCTTGCGAGATCATTGACGAGGTTACGACTCCTGTTGGAAACGGTTATGGATTGTTTGATATGACGGGAAATGTTTCGGAATGGTGTTGGGATTATTTTGTAGGACCGTATTCCGGCAGCGGCACGGACTACAGGGGGCCTGCTCCGTATTCGGCTGGCAATGTGATGCATGTGAAGCGCGGCGGATCATGGGCGGACGGGGCGTCAGCTTGCGGTACGGCAGTTCGTGGAAACAGCAGCGCGAGCGCCCAATCGGTTAGCATAGGATTTAGGATTGCGCGTTCGATTTGATTGCATTTTGGCATGGAAAGTGATAAAATCATAAGGGTAATATGTCGAACAATACGCTACCATTATTGAAGGTTGAGAACCTGAAGGTCATGATTGGGAACACCAAGAGCGGCTTGAGGGACCTGTCGATGAGCATAAACGAAGGCGAGATCGTTGGTCTTATCGGTTTGGAAGGGTGTGGAAAGAGCCTTGCCCTGCAGGCCATCATGGGTCAGATCGAGAAGCAGAACGGCAAGATTGAGTTCAATGGCGAGAATATCGAATTTCTTGATACTTCCTCTAGAGTGAAGGCGGGATTGAATCTCGTTCCGCAACGCAGGAAGGTTTTCGAGAACATCACTGTTAGGGAGAATCTCGTTTTAGGCGGACACACCATAAAGGATAACGAAACGGTACGGAACATAATGGAGGAATGTCTTGAGGTGTTCCCGAGGCTTCAGGAGAAGACCGAGGAGCTTGCCGGAAAGATATCCTCTGGTGAAAAGATGATGCTTGGAATAGCAAGGGCTTTGATGTCGGATCCGATGCTTCTCATGATCGACGAGCTGTGCTTGGGTATTTCGCCCTTGGTTCGTGATGATATTTTTGAGAAATTGCTTTTTCTTAAGGAGACTGGGCTTACCGTGCTGGTGGCCGAACAGAAGGGATTGGATATTCTTGAGATTGTCGATAGGGCATATCTTCTGGATAACGGAAGAGTGGCTTCGATAGGTAAGGCTGAGGATTTCAGAAAAAGCGAAAAAGTCAGAAAAATGTTTGAAACGGAGGATAACTGAAATGGTAAGAGTTGAGACTAAGGATGCGCCGGCAGCGATCGGACCTTATAGCCAGGCGGTGAAAGCCGGCGGATTTCTTTTTGCGAGCGGAATGCTTCCGGTTGATCCGGCGACATCGCAGATGGCGGCCGCTGATATCAGGGTTCAGACCGAGCAGATATTCAAGAATATAAAAGCGTTGTTGGCTAAGGAAGGACTTGGTATGTCCGATGTGGCGAAAACGACCGTGTTCCTTAAGGACATGAATGATTTTGCTGCTATGAACGAGGTTTACAAATCAGCCTTTGAAGGTTGCGATGTCATGCCTGCTAGAAGCGCTGTCCAAGTGGCAAGGCTTCCGAAGGATTCGATGATAGAGATCGAAGTGATCGCTCTTTTGAAGTGATTTTGGAGGGAAACATGGAGAATAAGACAACTGCCAAAACGGCAGCGAAGAAGCCGGCTGCAAAGGCTCCTGCCAAGTCAGCGGCGAAGAGCGGGAGAATGGTTTACTTCTTCGGCGAGGGCAAGGCCGAGGGGAAGGCCGACATGAAGGACATACTCGGAGGAAAGGGCGCCAATCTTGCTGAGATGACCAATTTGGGGCTTCCAGTCCCTCCCGGATTCACGATTTCCACTGAAGCGTGTGATTACTTTTCCAAAAACGGAAGCTACCCGGATGGGCTGAAGGAAGAGATCGAGAAGAATCTTTCCAAGCTTGAGAAGGTTATGGGCGCGAAGCTCGGTGATGGCGGCAATCCTCTTCTGGTTTCCGTCCGCAGCGGCGCGGCGCAATCCATGCCTGGAATGATGGATACGATTCTTAATCTCGGACTTAATCCGGTGAGCGTTGACGGATTGGCTGCGAAAACGCAGAACAGGCGTTTTGCGCTTGATAGCTATAGAAGATTCATACAGATGTTCGGTGATGTCGTCATGGGGGTTCCTCATTCGAAATTCGAGGAAGCCATTCAGGATGTCAAGGACAAGAATGGGATAACATGGGATTATGAGCTTACGAGCGATATGCTTGAGGAGCTTATCCAGATGTACAAGAGGCTTTACAAGAGGCATACCGGAGAGGAGTTTCCGACCGATCCGTTCGTTCAGCTTTACAAAGCTATTGACGCTGTTTTCAATTCATGGAACAATGACAGAGCTATAAAGTACAGGCAGATGAATGATATAAAGGGTCTTCTTGGAACCGCTGTGAATGTTCAAGCCATGGTTTTCG
Organism: uncultured Spirochaetales bacterium; assembly: GCA_902797395.1. GTDB lineage: Bacteria > Spirochaetota > Spirochaetia > Sphaerochaetales > Sphaerochaetaceae > UBA9848. The sequence goes on along the minus strand of CADBSO010000115.1, from coordinate 17,314 downwards.
GAAACATGGGAGATACAAGCGGAACTGGTGTTGCTTTCACGAGGGATCCGTCCACAGGAGAGAACAAGTTCTACGGCGAGTATCTGATGAATGCGCAGGGCGAGGATGTCGTTGCCGGAATCAGGACGCCGCAGGGGATAAACACTCTTGAGAAAGTGAATGCGAAGGCATATAAGGAGCTTTGCGACATAAGAAAGAAGCTCGAAGAGCATTACCATGATATGCAGGATATGGAATTCACCATTCAGGAAGGCAGGCTTTTCATGCTTCAAACCAGAAGCGGTAAAAGGTCGATTTTCTCATGGCTCAGAAGCCAGGTTGAGATGGTGGAGGATGGTCTTATCGACAAGAAGACTGCGGTTTCCAGAATTCCCGCAGGCGAGTTCAACAAGCTTTTCGCGCCGGTTCTCGATCATGGCTACATATCCAAAAATGAAATAAAGCCTATTGCTAACGCTTTGAACGCTTCACCTGGCGGCGCTTGCGGAAAGGCGTGTTTTTCGGCTGAGGATGCGCAGAAAGCCGTTAAAAACGGGGATGAGGTCATCCTCATAAGGACGGAGACTTCTCCTGAGGATATAAGCGGAATGGCAGTTGCAAAGGGTGTCCTTACCGCTAGGGGAGGCATGACCAGCCACGCGGCGGTTGTTGCTAGAGGCATGGGCGTTCCGTGTGTTTCAGGCGCTTCTGAGCTTTCGATCAATGAGGCTAAGAAATATCTCGAGGTTGCTGGAAAGACGATAAAGGAAGGCGATTATATTTCGATCGATGGATTTACCGGTGCGGTTTATGCTGAAAAGATCGATGTCAAGCCAAGCGAGATAATTCATGTCCTTGATGGAACTCTCAAGGAGAAAGATTCTATTCTTTATCAGAACTATAAGAAATTCATGTCCTATGTGAATGAGATCCGCACGCTTGGAATCAGGACCAATGCTGATACTCCTGCGGATGTGAAGAGGGCGATTTCGCTTGGTGCGGAAGGCATAGGGTTGTGCAGAACCGAGCACATGTTCTTCGGTGAGAAGAGGATCCTCAACATGAGGAAGATGATTCTTGCTGATAACGGAAAGGATAGGGAGAAGGCCTTGGCGGAAATTCTTCCGATGCAGAGGGGTGATTTCGAGCAGATGTTCGAGGCTCTTGCCGGCAGGCCCGCTACACTACGTCTTTTGGATCCGCCTCTCCACGAGTTCCTTCCGAATGATGCTTCTACGAGAAACGAGATGGCTCAGCTTCTCAATGTCAAGGTTGAGGAGATTTCAAAGAAGTGCGCCCAGCTTAGGGAGTTCAATCCCATGCTCGGATTCAGAGGATGCCGTTTGGCTATCATTTATCCTGAGATTCTCAGGATGCAGGTCAGAGCTATAATCGAAGCGGCTTTGAATGTCAAGGCGAAGGGCATTGAGGTTCATCCTGAAATAATGATTCCGCTTGTAGGCATTTACAAGGAATTCGAATACTGCAGGAAGGATGCCGAGGAGACCATTGCGAGGATATTCGAGGAGAAGAATGATAAGATCGCTTATAAGATCGGAACGATGATTGAGGTTCCGCGCGCGGCTATCACTGCTGATGAGATAGCGAAATCCGCGGAGTTCTTCAGCTTCGGTACGAATGACCTTACTCAGATGACTTGCGGATTCTCCAGGGATGATTCCGCATCGTTCCTTGTTCCGTATCTCAACGATGCGGATAAGCAGTTCTACGATTACGATCCGTTTGCCACATTGGATGTGAGTGGCGTCGGCAAGCTTGTTGAAATGGCTGTCAAGCTTGGAAAATCCGTCAGACCTGATATCAAGCTTGGAATCTGCGGAGAGCATGGAGGCGATCCCAAGACGATAGCGTTCTGTCATAAGGTTGGCTTGAACTATGTTTCATGCTCGCCTTTCAGGGTTCCTGTCGCTTGCCTTGCTGCTGCTCAGGCTGCTGTTAAGAATTGATTCGTTTAATTGATTAGCGGATTTGTGGCGCTTTGATGCGCATCGGCTGCGATTCTGTCCGGTATGGACGGCTCGCAGCCGTTTTTTTTGCTCGTATCTTTATCGTCATATGAGGTTTATTGGAGGGGAGACACCATGTTTTCATATGTTTGGCCGGTGGCATTGATAGTTGTTTCTAATGTGTTTTATCAGGTATGCGCCAAATCCGTTCCGCAAGGAGCTGATCCCTTTGCGATGCTTGTCATAACCTATTTGGTTGGTGCTGTTTTGTCGGTTGTGGCTTATTATGGTTTGAATGGCGGAGGAAATATGTTCGCTGAGTTTAGGAAAGCGAATTGGGTGCCTTTTGTATGGGGGCTGGTTCTTATCGGCTTGGAAGTCGGGAGCATATTCGCATATAAGGCGGGTTGGAGCATTAGCGTAATGCAAATAGTTCAGGCCTCTTTTTTGGCTGTTGCATTGTTGTTTGTCGGATATTTCGCTTACAACGAGAAAATCACTTGGAACAAGGCTGTCGGCATGGCGGTATGTCTTGCAGGTCTTGCGCTTATAAATCTGGAACGCTCCTAAGGATGTTTTCGGAAGCTTTTCGGGTTAGGATTCCGATGGCATTGGTGACAAAAACAAGTTTTCAAATATAAGATAGGCATGAGGATGCTTGTTGTTGCCATTGCTATTGTTTTTTTCGTATCGTGTCCGGCTTATTCCGCTAAGAAGATAAGAAGCGCGGTTTTGCAGGATAATTCCAAATTGAGAATCATGTTCGAGGATATGACATGTCGTGATGTGAGGATAGCGCCGCCGCTTTGCAAGGGTGAGAATCGCAAGGTGAGGTTTCATCAGGGTGTGGTTGATAGGGTACATTATACAGTCGAGGTTACTGGCGAAGCCGATGATTTGGCGGAAGTAATCATAAGCGAGTTCATTCCAAAGGGGAGATCGGGAAATGATGAGGTGGAGCTGTATGCGCTTAAAGGCGGAAACGTGGATGGAATCACAGTGTTTTCAGACGATTCGAAGACAGTGTTGCCGCATCGGAGCGTTGAAAAGGGCGAATATCTGACATGCTCTCTTCCGATGAGGAATTCCAAGGGTTTTCTTGAGATTCGTTCAAGTTCGAACAGGGGCACATCGCGCATTATGGATAAAGTCGTCTATATCTCTAAGGACGGCAGTGAAGCGGAAATATCGGATGACTGGCAAGGCGAGGGTGTGGACATTTCAAAAAGCACTCCAACGCGCAGCGTGAATCGCAGGCGATTGCCGGATGGCGGATATGCGGATACCAATACCAAGAATGATTTCTATGTTACCGTTTCCAAAGGGGCTACAATGGGCGCCGAAAACAATCCCAAGGTTTTTGAAGCGATTAAGTGACTCTATTGATGCGCTGCTGTGTTTTTGAGAAGAATCTGTCGGATTTATGCCTTGGTTTAAAAGAGCGAGCAGTATGAAGGAAGGAGTTCTTAAAAAACCTCTTTTACTAATTTCGGTAAAAAAAATATAATAGACGATTATGCAGAACAAAGTGAATTTCAAAGGCAGGAATCTTCTCAGCGTCATGGATTTGTCGACGGAGGAGATGGAGTATCTTATTGATTTGGCCGCAGATCTCAAGAACAGGAAGAAGAGCGGAATCGAGCACAAGCTTTGCAAGGGCAAGAATATCGTCTTGCTTTTCGAGAAGACAAGCACGAGGACAAGATGCGCTTTCGAGGTTGCGTCTTATGATTTGGGCATGAATGTGACATATCTCGATCCTCAAAGTTCGCAGATGGGCAAGAAGGAAAGCATAGAGGACACCGCTAGGGTTCTTGGAAGGATGTACGACGCCATAGAATACAGGGGGTTTGAGCAGACGATAGTGGAGATGCTTGCAAAATGCAGCGGAGTCCCGGTTTTCAACGGACTTACGAATGAGTCTCATCCGACGCAGATATTGGCGGATTTTCTTACTATCAAGGAAAAGCTCGGTTCGCTCGCGGGGAAAAATTTCGTTTTTTATGGTGATGCCAGATACAATATGGGCAATTCGCTTATGGTCGGCTGCGCCAAAGTGGGGATGAATTTTACGGCTTGTTCGAACAGAAAGTATTTTCCCGATAGCGTGCTTGTCAGCAAATGCCAGGACATAGCTAAGAGCAACGGCTGTTCCATAAGATTCGAAGAGGACCCGATGAAAGCCTCAAAAGGCGCGGATGTGATATACACTGATGTTTGGGTGTCCATGGGCGAAAGCGAGAGCGCATGGAAGGAGAGGATTTCCGATCTTTCTCCGTATCAGGTGACATCGGATATAATGGCAAATGCGTCCAAGAACGTTATTTTCATGCATTGTCTGCCGTCGTTTCATGATCTCAATACCACTATCGGCGCCGATATCCACAAGAAATTCGGTCTTAAGGAGATGGAAGTGACGGATGAGGTGTTCAGAAGTCCGCAATCCGTTGTGTTCGATGAGGCGGAGAACAGGATGCATACCATAAAGGCTGTGATTGCGGCGAGTTTGGCTGATGAGATTGCGGGATGAAAACAGGAAAGAAGATCGAATTTGATGCCGGCGTGCTGGATGATGAGCTGAGAACCGCACTGGATCTTCGCCAGTTGTATCTTGAGAACGGCTTTTCAAGGAGCAGGATAGGGAAATTTGAAAGATATGACCTTTATAGGGAGCACAAGGACTTTCTGGTTTGCGAGAATGTCATCTCGTTTTCAGATACCGATGGCTCTTTGCTGGCGCTCAAGCCCGATGTGACGCTATCCATAATAAGCGGCTTTGACGATAGTTCCTCTAAGGCGCATAAGGTCTATTACGATGAGGATGTGTTCAGGGTTTCCGGATGGACTGGCAGGTTCAAGTGCTGCAGGCAGGTTGGACTGGAATGTTTCGGAAAAGTCAGCGGATCGGACTTTCCGCTGGTTTTGAATTTGGCTATGGAAAGTCTTGCGAGGCTGGACGGGCAATATGTGATTGCCTTATCTGATATGAACATAGCATTGAAGGCTTTGGGTTTGTTTTGCAAAACTGAAGCTGAGAAGGCTCAAGCGGCGGCGCTTGCGAAGTCCAAGAACCATGCCGGTCTTAGAAGTTTTATCGCCGGGCGCGCCGGGAATCAGAATGGAAGACTGGATGTCCTGATGTCGCTTTTCGGATTGGTATCGGCTCCGGATTCCGGGTGCTTGGATGATGTGAGGAGAATATGCTCTGAATTGAACGCAGTGAAGGAATATGATTCGTTCAGGCGCCTGTTTGATGACGATCGCATTTCCGGTAATGCCGAGCATATTCAAATCGATTTCTCTTTGCTTGGAGACATGAGCTATTATAGCGGTTTGTATTTCAATGGGTTTGTTGGGAATTCGGGTGAGGCCGTGCTGTCTGGCGGAGAATATGAGAAGCTTTTGAGGAAAATGGGCAAGAAGGGCAAGGCAATTGGTTTTGCGGTTTATCTCGATAGGCTTGGCAATTTGAGAAGGAGTGCGGAAAAATGCTGAACATAGCGCTTGCGAAGGGTCGTCTCGGGGAAGAGATCTACTCCATGTTCGAGGAGGCCGGCTATGGCGTTTCCGGCATGAGGGAGAAGACGAGAAAGCTTATATTTTCCGATGAGCAGAGGGGATTGAGCTATTTTTGGGTGAAGCCGTCTGATGTTGCGATTTATGTTGAGCGCGGCGCGGCTGACATAGGGGTCGCCGGCAAGGATATACTTCTGGAGAGCGGCGCGGATGTGTTCGAGATTCTGGATATGCGCAAAGGGCTGTGCAGAATGTCAGTGGCGGGGCCTGTCGGTTATTCGAGCAAACCCGGGGAGACCATTCGCGTAGCAACGAAATTTGTGAACATCGCATCTGAATTTTATGCGTCAAAATATCAGGATGCGGATATAATACGCTTGAATGGGTCGATAGAATTAGCTCCGCTTTTGGGGCTTAGCGATGTGATAGTGGATATAGTTGAGACCGGAAACACGTTGAAGGCGAACAATCTTTGCGAGCTTGAGAGGATAACCGATATAAGCGCATGGCTTATTGCCAATAAGGCGAGCTATAGGTTTCATGCCGCTGAGATAAGAAAGCTTGCGAATGACCTGGAGAGAATTGTTTCGGGAAAAGAGGTGTGAGAGCTATTATGAGAATCGTATCGGCAAGTGAATTTTCCGTAGAGGATTTCAGGAGCAGGAATATTGAGCGTAGCGGTGATGTCGCTGAAGCGGTGTCTTCGATAATACGGGAAGTCAGGAACGGAGGCGATTCCGCGCTTTTCGGATATACTGAGAAGTTTGACGGATGCAGGCTCGATGCCAAAAGCCTGATTGTCAGCAAATCGGAGATTGACGAGGCTGTTCGCTTGGCTGATCCGAAATTCCTGAACGTCCTTGAGAATGCTTATTCGAATATCGTGGCGTTTCATTCGAATCAGAAGCGAACCGGGTTCATATCCGATTCCTGCAATGGAATGGTAACGGGTCAGAAGGTGATCGCTTTGGATAGGGTCGCTTTTTATGTTCCGGGCGGTCGCGCCAGCTATCCGTCCAGTGTTCTTATGAATGCGGGTCCGGCAAAAGTCGCTGGTGTCAGAAGCGTTTGCATAGCCACGCCTCCGGGTAAGGATGGAAAAGTGAATTCCGACGTTCTTCTGGCCGCATATGTTTCCGGAGTGGATAGGATTTATAAGATGGGTGGGGCGCAAGCGATAGCCGCATTGGCTTATGGGACGGAGAGTGTTGAAAGAGTTGATAAGATAACGGGCCCGGGCAATGCGTTTGTGGCTGAAGCGAAGCGTCAGGTTTTCGGGCAGGTCGCGATAGACATGATAGCCGGTCCGAGCGAGATATTGGTGATTGCCGACGAAAGCGCTGATCCAAGGCTGCTCGCCATCGATTTGCTTTCGCAGGCGGAGCATGATCCCGAAGCCACAGCGATTCTCATAACCGATTCAAGGTCTTTGGCCGATGATTGCGTCAAGCATATTGATAGGTTGCTTGAATCGCTTCCCAAGCGGGAAATCGCAATGAAATCAATTGAGAGCAATGGGCGCATCATAATTGCGGATAGCATTTCCAGCGCCATCGAATTGGCTGATCGCATCGCGCCTGAGCATTTGGAATTGCAGGTCGCCAATCCGTTCGACTATCTTTCCCGGATCAGAAATGCCGGCAGCATTTTTTTAGGCGCGAATACGCCAGAGGCTTCCGGAGATTATTTCGCTGGCGCGAATCATGTCCTGCCCACTTCCGGCACGGCTAGGTTTTCCAGTCCGCTTTCCGTCGATGATTTTCTCAAAAAAGTGCAATATACATATTACAGCGCCGAAGCGTTCTCCCGAGTGGCAGAGGATATAGGGCTTTTCGCACGGCGTGAAGGGCTGGAGGCTCATGCCTTAAGCGCTTTAATGAGATTGGAAACCAAGTGCGATTCCGCTGGGAAACACGCAAGTGAGTATGAAACGTCGGGGGTTGCCAGATGAGCAGGTTTCTTGCAAGCAGATTCAGAGCATTGAAGCCCTATGAGCCGGGAGAGCAGCCTCAAGACAGGAAATATATAAAGCTCAATACGAATGAAAGCCCGTTTGAGTTGCCGTTGTCCGTTAGGCAGAGCGTTTATGAGGCGTCTGAGAGGTTTCGCTTGTATCCTGACCCTCAGTTCAGGCAGATTCGAAAGACCATATCCGGAATATACGGTGTTGATGAGGATGAGGTGACTTTTTCAAACGGCTCTGATGAGGCCTTGAATTTCATTTTCCAATCGTTGTGTCCCGATGGTGTTGCTTTTCCTGATATAACATACGGATTCTATCCGGTTTTTGCCGCTTTGAATGGAGTTGATTATAAGGAAATTCCCTTGGCTGCGGATTTTTCGATAAATCCGAAGGATTACTTTGGAATCGGGCGCGCTGTTGTTCTAGCGAATCCGAATGCTCTCACGGGAATGACATTGACATTGGATGACGTATCGGAAGTTGCCGAACGGAACAAGAATCATATCGTTGTGGTTGATGAGGCATATGTGGATTTCGGTGCTGAGAGCGCTGTTCCCTTGATTCGCAAGCATGATAATCTGCTGGTTGTTCAGACATTTTCAAAATCCAGATTCATGGCGGGGTTGAGGCTTGGCGTTGTTTTTGCAGACAAGGAGCTGATAAGGGATTTGAATACGATAAGGTATTCTGTGAATCCGTATAATGTCAATTCAGCGGCTTTGGCGGCTGGAAACGCAATATTGGAGAATGAGGATTACAGGAAATCATGTTGCGGCAGGATCATTGAAAACAGGGAATGGACTAAGGCTGAATTGGCGAATCTCGGGTTTGAAGGAACGCCTTCTCTTGCAAACTTCATATTTGTGAAAAGCAATAGGATTGGCGGACGGGAGCTGTATTTGGAACTCAAGGAGAAGGGTATTCTCATAAGGCATTTCGAAAACCCCCGCATTTGCCAATACAATAGGATTACCATAGGTTCGAAGGATCAGATGGAATCGCTTGTCGCCGCGATTCGTGAGATTCTGCAGCGCTTATGATTATTTGACTTGAATTTTTTTACGACCTCCCTTTTTGCTGCGGTCATGATTCCGCGGCATTGAGGGAGGTTTTTTTATTTGAGGGTTTTTCGAAACTCATTTCTTTAAATGGCGCTTCTAGAAACCTGCTGCTTGGAGAGCGCTTGCGGATTTCAGAAACTTATTTTGGAAATGTCAGCGAATTTGAACACTCGATATGCATAATTAGGGCAAATCTTGTTTTTTAAGAGGTGCTTTTTTTATGGGATTGTTGCAGAAAAATAAGTTTGTAGGAGCCATATTGACATTGCTGCTTTTCTCGTTGTTCGCATCATGTTCAAGCATGTCGCATCAGGAAAGGATTGGACAGGAATATAAGGTGCTTGGGGCGGAGTATAATGAACTTGCCCGCAAATATTATAACTTTCAAGTTTCTCCTGAGCAGTTATCGGGTTTTATCCTGAGATGTGATGAATTTGTTTCAAAATGCGGACCTGAGGATGCTCATTGCGTTTCGTTGGCAAGCTCTCATAAGTCGAATGCGCAAGTTTGGAAGGATGAGGTTGATGGGTGGGTTCGCTTCTGTTCGGATAATGGCATTGACTGGAGCGAAGGCGGATTCGCAACGTATCTTTCTTCAATAGCGGGTTCTTCAGACATTGCGGAAGATGATGATTTGCATCTGATAGCGCGTGCTAAATTGAAATCTGATTACGGATCAGTGATAGGACACGGTTGGACATCCTACGCCAAAGAGCAGGAGAGGATCAGGCTGGAGAACGAGAGAATCAGACTGGAGAATGAAAGAATAAAACGCGAAAGCGAGGAGATGGTGAGCCGGGAGACAGCCGAGATTAATAAAATGATTGCCAGGCTTGAAAAATCCGAAAGGGCTGATGATGCTTATGAATTGGTGAGGCTTTACAGGAATGGAAAATCTATTACGACTCCGGATTCTAATTCCGTGATGATAGTTTCTATGGATGAGGAAAAGGCTAAATCGTATTTGAAAAAGGCTGCGGATTTAGGCAGTGTGGATGCTGTTCTTGAATTGGTAGGTGAGTATGATGGCGGGTCGTATCCCTCAGACGAGCAGATATCTCTTATGAATAGGGTTGTCCGTTTTTCTGATGAGGACAAGCACAAGTGTTCAGGTGAACTTGCTTTCATAATAGCTCTATTTTTGAACTCCAAGATTCTGGATACGGTCAGTGGGGATAAGGATAAGGAATTCAGCGACTGGCTTATGCTGTCAGGGGAGATTCTGGGCGAAAAATCTGGAGCGGATAACATTAGAAAAAAATTAGCGGAAATCGACAAACTGGAAAAGAGTGTGAGAGAGTCCAGTTTCAAGCAAGGGACTGCATTTGAGAAGCTTATGGAAGAGTATAAGGAAATGTATTATTTTGATAGGCTTTACAAATCTGTTTCTGGCATTACTGACACTGGCATAGGTTGCTACTATATGGCATTTATAAAAGCAAACGGAATCACATCTGATGGAAAGTTCACCAATGATGGCGATGTGTATTCTGCAGCGGATTATTTTCATAATGCAAGATATTACAAGAACAAGAAGGCGAATGAGATAGTCGAGGAGATTAATGGAAAGCGTTACGTAGGAGATTTTCTTGCTGAATATCTTTCCGTTCAGGCATCCGATATGAGAAAATATTTTGAAAGCGTGATAATGACCTTTTATGCGGGCGATGCCAATGGGAGTTTTGATTCTAAAATGGATCAGATGTGTGCTTCGTCATTGAAAATATTTGATAATCCAGTTAATGAACTAGCTAACTATATGAAAACGGAGAAGTTTTGGAAGGATGCTGGAATGGGGTTGTACATTCAAATGGTTGGAGGTTTTGAAATTTTTCGCAGATTGCTTGGCATTTGATGTGTTTGCAAGGTGTGGATGCTGGCAAGTGATGCAGTAGCTTAATTCTATCTGGAAATGCGTGTAATGATTTTTTTATGCTGATTTGATAGAATAATAAAAAATTATTAGAGGTTTTTTTGAGATTCGTTTTGAAATGAAGCAAAGCTTGTTTTGGTCAGGGCGAACTTTGAAAAACCTCATGAATCGTTTTTGAGTCGGACGACGGAGGAATCGGCATGAGAAGCGCGCAAGTGAAAAGGAAGACGGGCGAGACGGATGTGAGCGTCTCTCTGGATTTGGATGGAACTGGAAATTATAGGGTGGAGACCGGATGCGGCTTTCTTGATCATATGCTGAGCCTTCTGTCCCGACATTCTTTGGTTGACATGGATATTTCCTGCGATGGGGATTGCAATGTGGACTATCATCATACAACGGAGGATGTGGGGATTGCGCTCGGAGAGGCGTTTGACAAGGCTTTGGGCGATCGCAGGGGCATAGTCCGATTCGCAGATGCTACCGTTCCGATGGATGAAAGCCTGACGCTTGTTGCCTTGGATGTTTCCGGCAGAGGCTGCCTGGGTTTTGATTGTGAGATCCGCAAGGATAAGGTCGGAGATTTCGATACGGAACTGGTCGAGGAGTTTTGGAGCGCTTTCGTGCGTTCGGCTAAAGTCGGGCTGCATATAAGGAAGCTTGCCGGAACCAATGCTCATCACATAATAGAATCGGTTTTCAAGGCTGCTGCCGTGGCATTCAGGAAAGCGATAAGCATCGATTCCCGTCAGAAGGATCGGATACCGTCCACAAAGGGGATGCTCTGATATGGTTTGCATAATAGATTACGGTGTCGGAAACCTTTTTTCCTTGAAGAGCTCTTTCGCATATCTCGGCGCTGAGTGCTTGGTGTCGGGAAACCCTGATGACCTGAGGGCTTGCGACAGGATATTGCTTCCCGGGGTCGGGGCATTTTCCGATGCGGCTGATAAATTGAGGAGAACAGGACTGGACAGGGTTCTGATTGAAGAGGCTAGCAAGGGCAAACCAGTGTTGGGGATATGCCTTGGAATGCAGATGCTTTTCGATAAAAGCCTGGAGGATGGCGAGTGGCGCGGACTTGGGCTGATTCCCGGATCCGTGGTTCCGTTTAAAGGCGCTATTCCCGATAATTTTAAAATTCCGCATATCGGTTGGAATCCGCTCGAACTGACGCAAGAGCGGACATGGCTTCTTGATGGCGTGAGGAATGGGGATCATGTGTATTTCGTTCATTCCTATTATGCGGATTGCGATTCCCGTTTCGTATGCGCATATGCTGAGTATTCTGTCAGGGTTCCGGCCGTTGTCAGGTCCGGAAATGTTCTTGGATGCCAATTCCATCCCGAGAAAAGCTCTGAAGTCGGGTTGCGCATATTGAAGAATTTTTGCGAGGGCGACATATGCTGATTTTTCCTGCGATAGATTTGTACGAGGGCAAGGCGGTTCGGCTTGTCAAGGGCGATTACAATCGGATGACAGTTTACAGCGATGATCCGGTGGGCGTTGCAAAAGCGTTTTCCAGGTCGGGCGCAAGTCATATTCATATGGTTGATCTCAAAGGCGCGAAGACAGGGTCGACTCCGAATTTCAATATCATTTCCAAAGTGAAGAAGGAAACCGGAATGTTTTGCGAATGCGGCGGTGGAATCAGAAGCGCTGAAGTGGTCTGCAAATATCTTGATTCTGGAATTGACAGGGTGATATTGGGTACGGCAGCGGTTGAGAATCCGGATTTTTTGAATGAAATGGTTGCGAAACACGGTTCTAAAATCGCCGTATCCGTTGATGTGGAGAACAATATTGTCAGGACAAGAGGGTGGCAAAGCGGAAGCGGCCTCAATATTTTTGATTTTCTGAAAACTCTTGAGAGCGTTGGCGTGGAATGCATCGTTTGCACTGACATATCGAGGGATGGCATGCTTCAAGGCGCGAACTCGAATCTTTACGAAGAGTGCATGAGGATCTCAAAAATAAGGATAATCGCATCCGGTGGCGTTTCCGGAATTGATGACATCCGCAATCTTAAATCAAAAGGCCTGCATGCCGCTATAATAGGCAAGGCGTATTATGAGGGAAAAGTCGATTTGCCGGAATGCATTCGCATTGCCGAGCAGGAGGATTTGAAATGATAACGAAAAGAATAATCCCTTGCTTGGATGTCCGTGATTCCAGAGTTGTCAAAGGAACCAATTTTGCTAATCTGAATGACGTTTCATCGCCTGTTGAGCTTGCTGGCAGATACAGTCAATGCGGAGCGGACGAGCTTGTGTTCTATGATATAACGGCATCGGCGGAGAGCAGAGGCATTTTTACGGACATATTAAGGGAAACCGCAAGTCGTGTTTTCATTCCGCTGACTGTTGGCGGCGGCATAAATTCGGTTGAGGATTTTGACAGGGTCCTCAATTCCGGAGCGGATAAGGTGAGTGTGAATTCCGGAGCCATTCGCAATCCGAAGCTTGTGAGCGAGGCCGCCTTGAAATACGGTTCCCAGTGCGTGGTTCTTTCATGCGATATCAAAAGAGTTGACGGCAAGTTCGCTGTGTTCGCCAAGGGCGGTCGCGAGAATACCGGCCTTGAAGCCATAGAATGGATAAGGCGTTGCGTCGGCGAGGGCGCAGGCGAGGTTGTGGTCAATTCAATAGATACTGACGGAGTTAAGAAAGGCTTTGACATTGAAATGCTCGAAAAGGTTCTGAAGGCAGTTAATGTTCCGGTCATAGCATCGGGCGGAGCCGGTTCCGCAGATGATTTCATAAGTCTCTTCAAGCAGCTTCCGGATATAGATGCCGGTCTTGCCGCTTCCGTGTTTCATTTCGGAACGGTGAGCATATCCGATCTCAAGAAACGGATGCGAGACGAGGGGATTCCGGTCAGGATCTGACATCGGGGCAATTCTAAAAATTTCAGAGTCCGAATCTGTCCGATATGTTTTCGGCTAAAAATTGATGAATCATATTGCCATATGCCAGGATTTGAAATATAATTTCCATCATGGGCCTGTATGTGAATCCTGGAAACGAGAAGTTTGCGAAGGCGATAAGGAACGAGATCTATGTGGACAAGACCATGCTTTTGTCCGAGCTGAACAGGAGAGTGGGGACTGAGGACTGCTTCCTGGCCGTCTCGCGCCCCCGCCGTTTCGGCAAGACCATGGCCGAGTCCATGATGGCGGCCTACTACTCCAAGGGATGTGATTCGTCTGAGTTGTTCAGCGGCTTCAAGATCGCCGGCGATCCGAGCTTCTCTGAGCATCTGAACAAGTACAATGTCCTTCACCTTGACATAAACGCTTTCTGGTCTGAGAAGGGCAGGGGGATGTTCGAGTTTATGAAAAGCGAGGTTTTGCGCGAATTCAAATTGGAATTTCCCGATACCGACTTTTCGGGTGTTGATACGATTGAGAGTTCGATCAGGCGCGTCTATGAGTCGACGCATGTCCCTTTCGTGATAATCTTCGATGAGTACGATGTTATTTTCAGAGATGAGGAATCCTCTTGTTTGGAAAGCGATTATCTCAGATTCCTCAATGCGCTTTTCAAGAGCTCTTCCATGTCTCCCTGCATTGCGCTCGCATACATTACGGGAATTTTGCCGATAATCCGTGAGAAGGCCCAGAGCAAGCTGAACAATTTTGATGAGATTACTTTTTTGAATCCCAAGCGCTTTGCCGAATTCACAGGATTCACCGCTGGCGAAACCGAGGCTTTGTGCGGACGATACGGCATGGACTACGATGAGTGCAGGTCCTGGTACGACGGCTACAGGCTCAAGGGGATGGAGATATATGCGCCTAGGTCGGTCGTGTCGGCGATGTGGGAAGGCGAGTGCAGGGCTTATTGGAACCAGACTTCGCAATATGAGGCCATTCTCGATCCGATAAGGCTCGATCTGGATGGGACGAGATCCGACATCGAATGCATGATGGCGGGCGGTTCTGTTCCTGTGAACATAACTATGTTCCTGAATACTCCGCGCAGTCTTAGGAGCAGGGATGACGTGTTTACTTACCTGTGCCATCTCGGTTATCTTTCGTATGACAGCGAATCCGAGACATGCCGCATTCCTAATCGTGAAGTGCGTGGCGAATGGGTCAATGCTCTTGCCGCCGAAGGCAGCTATGATTCGCTGTTGTCTATGATTCGGATCTCCAAGGAGGTCCTTCAGGCCGCATGGGACATGGACGCCTCGCGCCTCGCCGAGGTTTTGGAGAGGTCGCACGAGAGACTGACCAGCAGCCTGTCCTACAACAACGAGCAGTCGCTGCAGTCCGCCATACGCCTCGCACTGTTCTATGCCGACTGCTACTACACCGTAGTCATGGAATACCCCGCCGGCAAGGGCTATGCCGATATAGCCTTCATCCCGTACAAGCCCAACATCCCGGCTATGCTTGTCGAGCTCAAGGTGAAGGGGACCGCCGCCACCGCCCTTGACCAGATAAGGGACAGGCGCTACTTCGCCGGCCTTGACAAGTTTCAAGGCAACACGCTTCTAATCGGGGCCAGCTATGACAAGGTGACCAAGAGGCATGAGTGTGTCATAGAGAGGGTGTGACGTTGAAATACAGCAGCGTTAAGATTCTTGATGATCTTGTTGAATTTGTGGAAAATCCGGAGCGCATATCGGATTTTTTGAAGAGAATTCCGGATCTGAAATTAGTAAGAGAGGATGTCATTAGCGATAATCCTTTTGCCAGTGCGATTTTCCACGATCCTTTTTGCGGATTTGACGAGTCAAGTGCCATTGAAAGGGCAAAAGAAATGGGAGCATGTGATTTTCCGCCGGAGGAAATCATTCGAACTATTGAGCCTGAGCTTCTCAGCAATTCGGATTTTTTCTTTGCCGGCGAACGCAATTATCCGTCGGTGTGGCTTTATTCGTTTCCGGCGGAATCGTTTTATTTTAATGTCAGGGAACGCCTTTTTCTCGGTATGAGGATTTGCCGAAAAGGAAAGCGTGGCGGTTTTGAGTATGAAACGCTGGATGTGTATGATTCTTTGCGAAAAGACAATTCCGCATTGAGGAAAAAATTCATGCGGCTCTTGGGTCTTTTGAAAAAATCCGAAAATGTCATATCATCGCTTGGCAAATATTACGCCGGCAGTGGCGTTGAAGGCGACGATATTGAAATCTCATCTGATAGTTGGATTCCCGAACCTAAAGAGGAACTTTCCTATTTTGACAGTTTCATGACAAGGCATTTTCCGTATGGCAGCCATGAAGGCATGAGCAAAAAGGAGCAATGCATAAGATTCCTGAACAATTTGGATGCTGATGAGGATGTGAAGGAAGCGATAGCGATGCGGCTTGCGAATTGGAAGGACGATGCTTTCGACACTAGCAATGATACGGCGGATTGGATAGGCAGAGTAATGATGCTTCCGTGGAACCTTGCTGCAGGCGATAAGCCGGATATCCGTGATGCTCTGAGGATGATTGACAGCAGCCATTACGGAATGCGCGAAGTGAAGAGAAGAATTAAGGAGGCAGTAACCTTGATTGTCGCGTCTGGAAAACCCCAATCCGTTGCGATTTGTCTTGACGGTCCTCCGGGCGTGGGAAAGACTTCAATAGCCAGAAGCATTGCAAAGGCTCTTGGACGGAAATTCGCGAACATATCTGTTCCTAGCTTGGCTTCAGAGCATGATGTCGTAGGTGACAGGGAAAATTATAAAGCCGCTGGTCCAGGTCGCATTATGAAAGCCTTGATTGATACGGCAAGCAACGACCCGGTAATCCTTCTTGATGAGATAGACAAAGCTCCGCGCGGCGGCGGTTCGGAGAGGGGCCCGCTCCCTTCTTTGCTGGAAATTCTCGAATCCGAACAGAGGAGGAGATTCCGTGACGTGTATTTTGATTTTCCTTTTGATTTGTCAAATGTGATATTCATTCTCACTTCAAATGATTTGAGCAAGATTCCTGAAACGCTTCTTGACAGGATTGAGGTCATAAGCGTTCCCGGTTACAGCACGGACGAGAAAAAACATATTGCCATGGAATACCTGATACCTCAGATTCAGATGAAATTCAATGTTACTCGCATGAATGTTTCCATGAGCAGCAGGACAGCAGAATACCTTATGGATAATTTCTGTCCCGAAGCCGGGGTCCGTTCGCTTAAGAGGCATCTTGAGAAAATGATCGCCAACCATATTTGTTCGCACATGGAGCAGGGCAAGAAGATACCAGATCTTAAGATAACCAAAAAAATCGTTGATGCTCTGTTTGGAAAGGTATGCATTCGAAAATTAAAGGCTGATGTGCCTGGAACATCTCTCGGACTTGCTTGCTATAGCAGCGGTCGCGGAGTCGTATTAAGGATTGAAGTCGTCAGGTATCCTGGAAGCGGCAAGCTTGTATTGACTGGAAACTTGGGTGAAACAATAAGGGAAAGCATAAATGTCGCTTTTTCCTTCATGAGGAATTTCCTATCGTCTAGTGATGACTATGATTCTTTTTTCGGCAAAAACGATTTTCATGTCAATATCCCGTCTGGAGGCATTCCCAAGGACGGACCGAGCGCCGGCGCCGCATTCATAACAGCGTTTTATTCGTTATATTCCGGCAAGGTTATTAAAAAGAACATGGCAATGACTGGTGAGGTGAATTTGAGCGGTGAGATTTTAGCTGTGGGCGGAATAGATGGGAAAATCAAAGCAGCTGTAAGAGAAGGCAATACCGATATCGTAATACCCACGCAAAACGAATGTGATTATCAGAAGATAAGAAACAGGCTGAAAGGCAAAGCGGTAGTTCATCTGGTATCCAACGCATTTGAAGTTTTTGATATCGCTTTCTAGATATTTGGTTCAAAATAGGCTTCGCATCATTTTGAAACGAGTTTTGAAAAATCTCTGAGATTCTTTTGGCTATGTCCGAATACATTTATTCTGCCATATCCAATCGCCGGATATGCGCCGCATATGCGCGCTTTGGGTCGCAAAGCCAT
>CADBSO010000114.1 GCA_902797395.1 uncultured Spirochaetales bacterium | reverse complement strand
CACGGTCCTTCTTCTTCCTGATGCGGGTTCGTTGATAGGCATGCTGATGCTTGGCAATTTGCTGAAGGAAAGCGGAAAAGTTCCGTTCCTCGTGAATTGCATACAGAATTCGCTTATGTATATCGTTTCCATATTCCTCGGATTGACTGTTGGCGCGAAGGCGACTGCGGAGATGTTCCTGAAGATTCAGACATTGTCAATCATCTTGCTTGGGCTGATTGCGTTTTCGTTTGGCACGGCAGGTGGGATATTGGTTGGAAAGATCATGTATAGGCTCACTGGCGGCAGGATTAATCCGCTGATAGGTTCCGCAGGCGTTTCTGCTGTTCCGATGGCGGCAAGGGTATCTCAGAAGGTTGGACAGGAATATGATTCCTCGAATTTCCTTCTTATGCATGCAATGGGGCCGAATGTGGCTGGCGTCATAGGAAGCGCTGCCGCTGCCGGCATGCTTTTGCTTTTCTTCAGATGATTTATCCGTTTGGAGTCGGCAAGGCATAATTGAATTGGTTTGATGCGGCGGTTCGCCCGTGCTGATTGCGCGGGCTGTCCGCTGTATTGCAGAAATATATTTTTGGAGGAAAAAATGTCAGGTATTTTCAAAGCTTACGATGTTCGCGGATTGTATCAGACCGAGCTTGATGAGGCGGCCGCATATAAGATCGGCTACTTCTTGCCAAAGCTTCTCAACTCGAAGAGCGTTCTGATAGGGCAGGATGCGAGGAAGTCATCACCTTCGCTTTTTCAAAGTCTTAGGGCTGGTGTTCTCGATGCGGGAGCAGACGTTTTGGATTTGGGTCTTTCGACTACGCCGTATGTTTACTTTGCCACCAACCATTTCAAGGTTGATGCTTCGGTTCAGATCACTGCAAGTCATAATCCCAAACAGTACAATGGCTTCAAGATAAGCACTACGAATGCGCTTCCGGTGGGAATTGATACCGGTTTGGCTGATCTTGAGAAGATGGTTGAGACGCAGGAAGTGGTCAAGGCGGAGAAGCAGGGCGAATGCAAGAAGGTTGATGCAAAAGCCGATTACTTGAAGTTCCTTAGCGGATTCATGACGGATTTTTCGAAGCTCAATGTGGCGTTCGATGCCTCTAACGGCATGTCAGCGCTTTTCCTCAAGGATATGTTCAAAGGTGCTAACTTCAATTTCCTGAATTGCGAGATTGACGGTTCGTTTCCTGCGCATTCGCCGAATCCGCTGGAAGCTGAGGCCAGAGAACAGCTTTCAAGTTTTGTCGTGAAGAACAATTGCGATTTCGGAGCGATATTCGATGGCGATGCCGACAGGGTGGCTTTTGTTGATGAAAAGGGTCAGTTCATTCAGCCTGACTATATCATTTCGCTTATTGGAAAGTATTACCAGCAGAAAGGTGTGACGGGTCATGTGATTTGCGATGTCAGAACAAGCAAGTCGACTCTTTCGTTGATTGACGGCCTTGGATTCCAGAGCGAGCTTTGGAAGGTTGGTCATGCTTTCGCAAAACGCAAGCTGAGGGAGAAGAACGCGGTCTATGGCGGTGAGCTTGCAGGTCATTATTATTTCAGGGATTTTGGTTTCTGCGATAGCGCTCTTGTGGCTTGTCTGGTTGTCATGAACATACTTGCCGAATTGAAGGAGAAGGGAATCAAGCTTTCGGATTTCATGAAGACGATCGTCAAGTATCATAACAGCGGCGAGGTCAATTTCAAGTGCGAGAGGAAGGACGAAGCAATAAAAGCCATATCCGAAAAGTATGCGTCTGGAGCGAATCAGAAGTTCGATTTCGATGGAATCAGATATGATATGGGTTCATGGTGGTTCTCTGTCAGGCAGAGCAATACCGAGCCTCTTCTCAGACTTATTGTTGAAGCGGATAATAAAGAGGATTTTGACAAGAACTTCGCCGATTTGAAAGAGGCGATACAGAAGTTCTGCTGATTCGACGCAAATGCTGAGAGTTCCGCCTTGGATTCGTGATGGATTTCGCAGGCGGAAATCGCATTTGCGTATTTGAAAGAGATCATACCATTGGGTTGTTCGGTGATAATATTGGCGGGAGGTTCTTCCTCCCGCTTTTCTTTTGGCTGTGAAACGCCGGAGAACAAGGTCTTTGCGGATGTGCTTGGAGTTCCGCTTATTGTCAGGGTTTTCAACCGGTTTGCCTGCTTGAATGAGTTCGATGATATTCTGATCGTGTCGAAGGCCGCTGATTTCGAGCGCATCGGGAGCATTCTATATGAATTTTGTCCTGAGCGTCTCGCATATGTTTCGTTTGCTGAGTCCGGAGATACGCGAGCTGAATCTTCAAGAAACGGCATAAACCATGCATTTTTTAATTTCAAATCAGATTATGTGCTGATTTCGGATGCTGCGAGGTGCAATGTTTCAGCGCAGGTGATCAGATCGGTCTGCGATGGATTGAAGGAGCATGATAATGCCATACCTTGTGTCAGACACGAAGAGACATTCAAGATAATATCCGAAGGAGCGGTTCTGGAAACCATGAAGCGAAGTGATTTGTTTGAGATTCAAACGCCGCAGGGATTCAGGCTTTCAAAGATAAAAGAGGCTTATGACGCCTGCTTTGATGCTTGCGCTCGTGATGAGAGCGAGATATATTTCAGGTTCCATAAGGATGAGAAATTCAATATTGTCCCTGGTTCTCCGTTGAACTTGAAGATTACCAGAGGTGATGATATGAGGTTGTTTGAGGAGCTTGTAGCGCTTGAGGCATTATGAGATATT
>CADBSO010000113.1 GCA_902797395.1 uncultured Spirochaetales bacterium | reverse complement strand
TCCGCATTCGACGCATGGTCCCGGCCGAACGATCAGCTCAGGAAGCTGTGCGGAGGAAAATCAAATTAATTATGGCGTTTACTATAGCATAAATTTGCCCCGCCTGCAACAACCCCAAACGCTTTACATTCAAATTCTAATTAAAATATGTTTTTTCTGCAAGACAATTTGCAAGAACTTTACAAGAATGATTTTTTCTGCAAGATGGCTTGCAAGAACTTTACAAATCAAAGCTTTTCTGCAAAAAACATCCTGACAACATCGAATCTGCAAAGACTATGCATGCAACATTTTCAAAGCTCTTTCGAGGTTTTTTCAAAACTCATTTCAAAATGATGCGAAGCCTATTTTGAATCAGGGCATTCTTCGAGAAAACCGCGAATACTGTATGTATTTGGGGTTTTTGAGAAGAATCCATCGAATTTATGCCTTGGTTCAAAAGAGCGAGCAGCATGAAGGGAGGAGTTTTGAAAAACCTCTTTCGAATACCCAGCCTGCAATTGTCTTTGCCAATCCAAATTGCTACAATATTCATATATGCAGAACAACCCGATCATCCTATATCATGGTTCAAAAAGCGGTATCATTGGCAAAATACAGCCCAGAAGCAGAAATTCCTGCGATTTCGGTTGCGGTTTCTATATGGGAACATCCGTAAAACATGTAAGTGATCTGGTCTGCTCGTTTGATGATCCTAAGATTTACACTCTTCAACTTAACCTGACAGGACTGAAAGTTCTCGAACTCCCTTTAGGCAGCGAATGGTGCTACGTCGTAGCATACAACAGGGGAACGCTTGAGCATAAGAAAAATACGAAGCTCTACAAAATATTTTCCCAATTTCTAGATGGATATGATGTAATTATCGGAAAGATCGCAAATGACAGAATATACAATTCCCTCAGCCAATTCTATCAAAATGCAATGACGGATACGGCATTATACCAATGCTTGTCCTTTATGGATCTTGGCATGCAATTCGTCTGCAAAACCGAAAAAGCCTGTAAAAATATAAAAATCATATCCGAAAGTAAAATAATTCAAGCCGAATTACTCGAAATGAGAAAAACCAAGGAAAAAGAGATCGGCAGCATTGTGAGCAAAACCGAACAGATAAGAGTGAGCAACTTGAGAAACGGACTGTTCTTCAATGAAATCATAGAAAAATACGAAACTGAATCGATCCGGAAAAAGGACGGTGAACAATGACAGGAAGCCTCCTCAACGCTATCGAACTTGCAGTAACACAAGCCCAAGCCAACATTTTCGAAAAAACCGGAGCCATGGAATTGGACAGCGAGAACTTTATACGCTTCTTTATGAACTCCGAAACATGCCGCCAATTGGACATGAACTACAGCCACATGTGTTTCGCAGGAGAAGCATATATAATGGAAGAACTGCTGGATGAAGGCAAAAACCGAATCATAAAATCAAGCGACACATTCTCGGGAGACGAACTGCATTGGATTGGCTACATCTACAGATACTGGCACTACTATACCGGCGAATCAAGCGCGGAAATATACAAGCAAGCCGATGCCAAGGCACTCAAAGCGGTCTACCCCGCCTACCACACCTTGGACTGCCGGCTAGCTGTCGACAGAATCAAAGAAGCAAACGCATAGAAACAGATGTTTTGAGGGGCTCTTCTAAAAACCTACTGTCTGGAAACATTTCCGTCAAATGCCCTAAACGTATTCCAAAGGCAGTGCAATCAAATCATCGGACAAATAAATTTTCCTATCGCATTGGCACAAAATCGCCCCCAGCCCGACGCTCTTTCCCGTTTCCTTCTTCAGCACTTCAAAGGCCGAAGCCATTTCCTTTCGCGGCGTAGCGGATTTCTTTATTTCTATTGGATAAAAGATGTTGTCCTCTTCTATCAGCAAATCTATCTCAACCTCACCGCCTGAGCGATCCTTATCCCTGCCTCTGTAGAAATACAATCCGAATTTGTAATCTTTTCCTGCGTTGGCATAGGATTTGATTATCTCGGAAATCACAAATGTTTCAAAAATATTTCCTGCAATATAGCTGCTCGCCAAGACATCAGAGGATGACCAACGCGTCAAGTATGCCGCCAATCCCGTATCGAAAAAATACAATTTCGGTGTTTTTATGGCGCGCTTGATCGCATTTGAATGATACGGCTGAAGCAAAAACACAATGCCCGATCGTTCAAGCAAGCCTACCCACTCCTTTGCCGTCATAACGGAAATCCCAGCATCCTCAGCCAGACTGCTGAAATTCAAAAGCTGCCCGGTCCTTGCAGCGGCGGCAACCAAAAACTTATTGAATGCGATCGCGTCACGTATCTTTGTGAATGATAGGATGTCACGCTGTATGTATGTTCTGACATACGATGAAAAAAAATCATTCCTGTCCCTGTTTGCCACAGACAGCTCTGGAAATCCGCCTAGAAAAATTCTCTGCCAAACATCCTCATAGGGTTTTATTTTCCCATCACGATGTGAAATGTAATCTTCTGTCGGCAGAAAAGGCTCATTGAAATCAACAAGGCAAAGCTCGCGCATCGAAAGCCCCAAAAGTTCCATAATCGATATTCTTCCTGCAAGCGACTCGCCGGAAAGTCTCATCAATTCGAATACCTGAGAACCAGTCATGATAAAACGTCCTCTTTCATCACTGGAATCGCATGCGATCTTAATGTTGCGAAAAATTTCAGGCGCTTCCTGAACCTCATCCAAAACAACAGGCAGCCTCAAATTCTTGAAAAACAGCTGCGCATCTCCCCTGACCGCAGTTAATACCATCATGTCATCAAAGGAAACGCGTTCGTAATCCGGAAATGTTTTTGTCAGCATCGTTGACTTGCCAACCTGCCTGGCACCCGTAACCAGAACGCATTTCGCCTGTTTCACCCTTTCTGCCAATACGCTTGATAATGCCCTATCGAAATATGCCATGTGAACATTTTAAGTTTAAATCTTAAATTTGTCAAAACATTCAAGCATATGCTCGGCCACACGCAATCAGTCTGAAAGACATTCGCTGCAACGTCAATAGAACCGAGGAAGCGAACGCATCAAAAATGCGAAGAGCGCGCAAAAAATGATTCACAGAAGATGCAGCCCCATTGGGTTTTTTAAGCTCAGCTGCATCCCAGCGCGCTCTGCAGAATTCCGACAAATTGTTCTGACATAAAGCAATCGTATGACGTCAGCTGCTCTTCGTGGTATTCTTTTTTTGAATCCCACCAATAAACAATGCCTAAATTGCTACCGCTGCTGTGCATCCTATACATGAAATAATTATCCTCATAATGAAACTCGACATAACTGCCTATGCCAACATAGCTCCATCCCTCTCCATTGTACCTATACCCGCCACACAGTTCAAGTTTATCAACTCTGCCATCGAACAAATCAGGAAAACACCCCAGAAAAACCCTATTTAGCACTATGTCCTTGAAACAATTAGCATTTCTTTTCGATCCTGCAATAAGAACGGGATATTCCATGCCTTTCAAGCGCTTCAAAGTCTGTCCGCTCCAACTCGCACTGTCATTCAGAATCCTCGTACAACACAAATACCGACGCCAATCATTCCTATCATCTTCTTCTTTTCCAGAACTCCGATTGCCTTTCAGATTTTCAGATATCGAATTGTCTTTTGTCTTCCTGAACGCCTCCAGGCAAAGACCATAAAGCAATTTCCTATAATTTGCCGGATTTATTTTCAAACAATATTCGCCATTCAATTCCTCGCCATCACCCAAATGCGAAATCAGCACTTCAGGAAGCATGTATTCATCTTTCTTGCATTCGTAAACCTGTTTTAAAAAATCGAATCCATTTCCCAATTCGTCTAAACTATCATTATCAAAAGACCCATCCTTCGACAAAGCGGAAATCTTGCCCATCAGCAGCTCATAATTCTCAAATTCCAACAAGGCATTCAAACCATTATTATCGGATTTATTCTTTTCAAGCCAGTTAAGCTTACCTATTCCAAATCGTATGACTTCGTATAGCAATCGCAAATGCACGGCGGAATATATCTGTTGTCCTTGTTCTCTAAAATTATACTTCTCTTTCTAGGGAACAATGAATTCTTGAACGACCTGTTAGTTACGCTATCCAGAAAACACTGATATACCCCATTCCCATTACCATCGTATTCGAATCTGTCTATCCCTCCGTCTGTCCAGGTAAGCGTCCACGATTTCCGTTTCCAATTCGCATCGCATTCAATTTGTTCCGTCCTGCCATCGGCATTACGAACATGCTCATGGATTCCTTTATCATCATACGTATAGTCATGTCCGAAAGTTTGATTGATAGTACAGGGCTGCGGAGCCGGAGAGGTGCCGGATATGGCAGAACAAGCGATCAGTCACTTATCCGGACATAGCCAAAAAAGGAAAGGGCCGGAAGCCCTTTCCAATTCCAGGAGCGCCACATTCGGTGGCGTATGATCCTTATAAGCTAAAAGTCTCAGGCAGGCGGCCCGCCG
>CADBSO010000112.1 GCA_902797395.1 uncultured Spirochaetales bacterium | reverse complement strand
GCCTATCCAAATGGCTTTGCGACCCAAAGCGCGCATATGCGGCGCATATCCGGCGATTGGATATGGCAGAATAAATGCATTCGGACATAGCCAACTATTTTAAACCAGGACATTCTTCGAAAAATCCCACCGCTCCTATGGTCTGATCACTTTAGCCGCCGTTTCCATCTCGCAAACAATATCATACATATTCGTAATCGAACCCACTGCCAGCTTTTCCTTCATCTTATAATAGTCAAGACAAGTTCCGCAAGTCATTATCCTGACGCCAGCCGCCTCAAGCTCCTTAAGGGATTCCAAACACTCGCTGCCTTCGCATGTTACGAATGCGCCCCGATTGTAAAACAACATCACATCCGGGAGGCTATCCTGCTTGGTAAGAGCGAACATGAACGCCTTGAGCAGATTGCGGCCAAGTGTTTCATCGCCAGTTCCCATGGTATCCGCCGATACTACTGCCACCATTTTTCCGCCCTTCGGCAAACTGCAAATAGAACCGGCCTCCTCTGAAACACCTGCTTTGACGGGAGCGGCATGCGACACGATGATGCGAATGTCCATGTCGTCCTTAGCATTCTCCTTCACAGAAAACTTACAGCCCTTGCTCGAGCAAAGCCTCTTGATGTTCTCAAGCTTGACATTGTCATTGACCTTGACCAGGATCTCATCTCCTTCCTTGGCCTCTTCAATCGCATTTTTGACATGCACCACCGGAAGCGGACAAGCAAAACCTCTTTCATCCATATTGATCATATTCATATCCTCCTGCCAAAAGACACCTCTGAAAATCACAGCTCAACATCGTAAAATCCGGAAAACGAAATGCCCTTGCCAGCCATGTACTCCTGCCAAAACCACCTGTCAAAATTCTTTGTTGCGAATGATGCGCCGCAACCAGCGCTTATGGACTTCGGGAGCGGTATCAGACGACCTTCCAAATTGTCCTCGCGCCGCGCCTTTTCCATAGCGTATGCGAATGCCGTGGAATCAAATGTAATGACAAGATATTTTTCCGGTTTGATCGTATTATCCATAGTTCAATTCATGGGCGTTTCTAAAAACATCGCCGCGCCGATGCATCCGGCATATCGGGCCTTAGGATCGGTTACAACACGCTTTTTCAAACATTCCGACAACATCTCAACGAAAAACGCATTTTCACACATTCCTCCTGTCAGGAAAACACCCGAATCATCAGCTGAAATGCGCGCAGCCTGAGAAGCGACTTTCTGCGCAATGGAGTAAACTATCGCATAAGCTATTTCCTCTTTCGGAACGGCTCTTCCTATCAGGCTGATCACCTCGCTTTCGGCAAAAACAGTGCATAACGAACTTATGCCGACCGAAGTTCCCCTTCCCTTCGAAGCGAGTTCCACAAGCGAACCCACATCAAGGCCGAATATCTTCGCCATGACATCGAGGAACCTTCCCGTCCCTGCGGAACATTTGTCATTCATGGCAAAATCCTCGACTTCGCCCCTGCGGACGCTTATCACTTTCGTATCCTGACCGCCAACATCTATAAGCAGAAAATCGCTCCTGCTGAAAATCCTGGCGGCACCTTTAGCATGGCACGATATTTCCGTTATCCTACGTTCGGCGTTTTTCACAATGTCGCGACCATAACCTGTGGAAGCGATACGACATTCGCTGACATCAATTCCGAATTCACCCAAACGCCCCAGAAGACTGTTGCAAGCCTCCAAACTTGAAAAACCAGTCTCCTGCGCCAGCAAATGCAAAACAATGCCCTTCTCGTCGAGAAGGGCGAGCTTCGCATTGGTCGAGCCTATGTCAATCCCGATACGCTTCATCAAAGCATTTCAAAGAAAGCCTGAATCCTGGTTTTGAGCTGCTCGGAATCGCCATCATTGTAATCAGTCTCTATTCCAAGAACCTTGATTCCGGCTTCCTTAAGCGCCTTCTCAACAAGAATCCCTTCCGTGTCGAAAGTTGTGCAGAACTTCAAATTGACATCAATCACCCCGTCAACATGATACTCTTCGGCAAGTCGGATGATATCCTCGATCCTACCCGGATTCGGCGTAAAGCATGAGCAATTGTTTTTCATATACCTTCTAGCAAGGTTCAATATGACATCATCCAAGCTCCCGCCATCCTCATCCACAAGATTCTCTATGTAGCGAACACCAGTGCACATCTCCTCGCAAACCACAGCCCCGCCGCTTGTTTCGATTATATGGTGGAGTTTCCAATTGGGAATGGCAAGCGGTGTGCCGGTA
The DNA here is from genome assembly GCA_902797395.1 of uncultured Spirochaetales bacterium. Lineage (GTDB taxonomy): Bacteria > Spirochaetota > Spirochaetia > Sphaerochaetales > Sphaerochaetaceae > UBA9848. The sequence goes on along the minus strand of CADBSO010000112.1, from coordinate 4,957 downwards.
ACCATGATCCTCTTCGTCCCTTTGTCGAAAACGCTTACGCCGCGCCTGTTCCTTTCCTCAAGCTCATCCGCAAGCTTGTCGCACATCTGTGCGCACCTGACCGGATCATCAAAGAAAGCTATTTGCGTCATTAGCAAAGCATCCTTGCCGCTAATTGGAATATTATCAGCGTTCTTGCGGGCATTGTAAACCCTCTGCATCGCCTTCCTCTTATTGTTCGTTATCCTTATCGCTTCATTAAGCTTGTCGATGGTAAGCGAATTGCCGGTAACGATCTCGCATTTGGATGCGAATTTCCGATATTCCCTCGCCAATTTCACCACATCCTCATCCCTTTTCATCTGAGGCATGTCAATCACATAAACAGGAGCATCCTGAGACATTATCTCATATGCTTTCTTCTTGCCATCGCAAGTCGTCTCCCCGACAAACAAATCAGTCACCCTGAAGAACGGGCAAGTTCTTCCGTAATATGCGCCAAGCGATGCCTTGACAAGAGGACACATCCCCTTTGGAAGATGTTTCTCGCCATCCGGAACCCAAAACTCGCTTCCGCCGCAAAGCCCGGTGACTATCCCATTCAAGGCTATAATGATCTCGTCCGGAACGTAAAGGCAGAACGTGCCGAACACTTTTCTTCCCTTCTTGCGCTCTTCTATAAGCTCCGCTGGCCTGATCCCATGTATGTCCGCAACAACCATATCCCAAAAGCCCATACCTTCGGGTCTGTTCTTCTGCGATAGGTATATCTCCGTAAACGCAGGCGGCAAAGCCGCGCACAAATTGTCATGCGTCTCGACATCCATGCCGAGTTCGCCCCACATCTTCCTATAATCCATACGCCCTCCCTATCTTTACAAGACAGCAGCTATCAAGGATTATAGGGTTTCCATTAGATTTTGTAAAGAATAATGGTGAGAGGATCATAAGCGGTTATGAAAATCCGCCGCTTGGAAACTGCTGCCGGATTTCACAGGTCTGAAGAATGCGCAAAAAGCGAGAATGACGTAGTATTCCAAGGGTTTTTCAACAAAAAAACATCACCCTTGTTGTCCGGCGGATTTAGCATTATCCTCATCCACCTTCCGCTTCTTCTTCATATCGCTCAGCTTGGACATGTATCCGGCAGTGATAATGCTTGCCGGAAGGGCTATTATGGCTATCCCGAAAAAAGAAGAGAATATCGCCACGGTTTTCCCTGCCGGAGTAATAGGATATGTATCACCATACACTATGGTGGTCAGAGTAGCAGCAGCCAAATACAAGGCATCAAAAAAATCACCGAAAGTGTTCGGCTCGACATTGAAGAAAATCAAAGCGGAAACGACTATATACGCTCCGGCAAACAAACAAACCGTACCCAAAAGATATCGCTGCTCCCTTATCACGTCCGCAATCAAAAGAATGTTTTTGGAATGACGAAGGATCTTTGTCGCGCGCAGCACCTTAAAAGCCCTCATCATCCTAAACATCTTAAGCAACTTGAACACATCAGCCATGGCAGTGAATGAAGGTAATACGCACAATATGTCAATGATGCTCATTATTGTAAACGGAAATATCAGAAACGATGCGAATCCTTTTTTTATCCTGAAATCCGCCGTTACGAAACGCAAGACATAATCGATAATGAAAATCGACACCGTCAGCAAGTCAATCAGCTGAAAAACATGATTATCATCCTTGAACGCCAACGGGACCACACTCAGCAGTATGACAAAAATCATGAAAATATCATATGCGGCGCTCCATGCGGACGGACCAGACGGCGCCTCCATGACTTCAAATATCTTCTTTCTCATGCTCATGCGATCCCAGCGTTCCCATGCAAATCAAGACAAGGTTTTCCCGAACGCATCCGATCAAACCTCTATCTCACCGACGAATACCCTGCTTTTCTTATCCTTCAATTTCATGACGACCGGCTTGCGCTCCTGCCTGTCGGTTCCCCAATTGGTATAAAAATCCAGATAAATGTATGTGCCTTCCGTCAGCTTCTGCTGATAGTTGCCATAAAAATTGACTTCCACTCTATACTTGCCCTTCTTCGCAATTTTCAAGGAATAATCCTCCGGCCCGAATCCACTTGTATTATCCGGAGAATTGAGACCTCCCTGATAACTTTGCTTATGTCCGTAATACGTCTCCTCATTATTGGGATCGATAACATGCAAATCAATATCGGTATTGTCGGTATCCCAACTAAGAGACACACGCAAATCCAATGGCATATTCCGAACAAAATACGGATCGATGAAGCTTATATCCAAACCGGGCGTTCTGAATATTATGGCGTTTATCTCCTTCATTGCGATAAGCCGAATTGCAGGAAAGCTCCGCATTGATGTCGCAGTGATGATCTCATACAAAATCTCCACAGCTTTCTGATGATCTCCAAGCCTCTCGTAAGCCGTTCCCAAATCCATATAGGATTGCGGCTCGTTCGGCGCTATTTCCATTATCTCGGAAAAAACCATGACCGCCTTGCGATTTTCCTCAAGCTGGAGCAATCGGCTGCCAAGAAGCTTGAGAACCGATCTGTTCCCCATGCTGATTTCCGCAAGATTTGAGAGAACGCGTCTCGACAACGCCTTCAAGCCCTTGTCGAGAAGCATTTCCGAGCACTCCAAATAAAAACCCGGACTGGTCTCATAATCATCACGCTCGTCAAGATAAACCAAATAGGCATCATCCGAACTTGCCTCCCTTATCCTCTTGGCAAAATCAGAATCGGGATTCCATTTTGCAATATTGATTGCAGCGCTGAAAGCGGAATCGCCTCCTTTGCTCTTAAGTGCGACTGCCGTGCTTTCGGACGCTTCGGACAACATTGCGGCTTCCTGAACAGGCGAAGCATAATCATACACAGCTCCGGCCTCGGACTCCTCCCTCAAAACTGCGCCGCTCGCCGCGGAATCAAGCAAAGCCGGCGTTGCGGCAGCCAAAGCATATTCGCGTTCCGCCGAAACCATATTCGAACCGGCTGGCGCGAGCAATTCCCGACCAGAATTTCCAGATTTGTATATCACAGGCTTTTTCTTGCCTTTCGGAAAATCCTTCTGCCACCATTCAACATATTTATCCCATTCGCTTTTGAACGAAGACAAATACGTTCTCTCTTCTTCCTTCTGCGACGAAAGGATCCTGTCATATTCGTCCCGGAACATTTCAGGCGGGTCTATTCCGTATTTCACATAGTCCGCCGCGCTCTCCAAGACTATCAGAGAGGATTCATCTGTAACAACCCCGTATTTTTTGGAAATCCTGCGAATCTCCGCCTTACGCAAACGAGATTCTTCCTGCAAGCTCCTGATTTTGGCATAAGCCCAGATCTTTGCAATCGCATCAAAATCAAAGGCTTTGGATATGTCTATTATCACGCTCGCGCCGTCATCAAATTCCATTCCAATATTTTTAGACTGATCAGCTATCATGCCCAAAACAGCAATACGATCGCCGATCCTCTCGACAAAAGCGTCTTTGATGTTAAATGAGTTCTTGATTGCAATATCGTCAGGCTTTTTGATTTCAGATACGGCATCAGTCATATCGCTGAAATCGTCAAGCATTATGACTTTTCCCTTGGTCTTGCGCACAAGGCCATTCAATCGCGCAGGATTCGACCCTGCTCCAGAAGTTATGCAAAACAAGTTCTCCGCGAATTTCGATATGTCCTGCTTTTCACTATAGGAATCCATCCCGTCGGAGAACAGAAACGCATTTCCGCATGTCCTATCCTGTTGCCCGTCAAGGAAATCATAAGAAGCGCACCCATCGTAAACGACCCTTTGCAATTCATCACGAAGGCTGCTCCAGTCCCTGCCCCTGACAATGAACCTCTTGGCTTCCTCCGGAACATCCCTGAACACTATCAGAGAAACATCGCAATTGCGATTGGACTCAAATAGGAATTGTAGGAAATCACAATATTTGTCCCTCATTTTTTTCTGGGAAAGCGATGCATCCCACAATATGACAATAGGCTCTCCGCGCTGAATATCCAAGGCTTCCCCTTCCGTTGAGACCTGAGGGGCTGGCATCTGATACATGAAAAACTTCTCATCAGCAAAATCGCCGACAGCAACGCTGTTTTCGGTTCGAGGAATTTCAATATGAATCATCTGCTCACCCAAGACCACATCACGCCCTTCCGCCGTAGCAACATATGCGTTGCGATTCCTGACCGGGTTGAATGGGGTTCCGGGAAAAGCAAAAGAATAGCGTTGCGGCTCAACTTCGGAAACTGATGCCTTCACCCTTACTTCAGCCGCTTTCCCTCCGAATGATGCGCCTCTGAAATAATAATCGCACTCCGAACCCGAACCTGCCAGCATTTCAGTGTAGACGATACGCACCTTTCTGGACTTTCCCGGGTTTATGGGATATACGCTTAATTTAAAGTTGTTTCCAACAGTCTTCTCCAAAAGAGCCGGATCAACCCCTCTCCGAACGACATCCTCAAAAACCTCCCTGCCCTTAGCTTTCTCAACCGGAACCGCATCAACCATCTCGCCATCTATATCCAAAGCGAACCCCAAAACAGACTGCGATTCCGACAACGGAATGTTCAATTCATGCTCCATGACCCTGCTATTGGGATTATAAAGCTCCATCAGGACTTCAGTCTTGGCAAATTGGCCGGCTATGTCCGTCTTAACCAAAAGCTTCCTAAGCTCAATCTCACGCTCGGCAGCAGACAACCCGAAAACAAGCGAAAACGACACAACAAGAAACAAAAGAAACCTTTTCATCGCAAAACCTCATATGTGATTATACATGATTCAACACGAATCAACAATCAGCCAACGCTAACTTATCCTCCTCGCGGATCCTGCTCCGGCAATTGGCTTTGAGATGCCACAGCAATCCAAGCGACGGGTTTATCGCCCGAAGGCCGAGCCCATAGGCTTCTGGAAGCTACTTGAGCCGAGGCGAAGGGATTCGGGATGAGAAGCCG
>CADBSO010000111.1 GCA_902797395.1 uncultured Spirochaetales bacterium | reverse complement strand
GAGCCGGAGAGGTGCTGGAGAGGCGCGCTTTGGGGCGAAAAGCCTAATGCAGGATAAGGCTTCGCGCCTATCCAAATGGCTTTGCGATCCAAAGCGCGCATATGCGGCGCATATCCGGCGATTGGATATGGCAGAATAAATGTATTCGGACATATCCAAAGCATTTTTCAGAAGCGCTTTTTTAGGAGATCGTGGGTATGAGTCACAATGATGAAGATAGGCAATATGGCATAAATGAGATAAAGGCGGTATTGCCGCAGGGTTATCCGTTTTTGCTCGTTGACAGAGTGATAAGCATGAAGAAGAGCGAGATCATAGACGCTTATAAGAACCTTTCGGTCAACGAGCCGTTCTTTCAGGGCCATTTCAAGGATGTTCCTGTTATGCCTGGCGTTCTGATCGTGGAGGCTTTGGCTCAGGCCGGGGCATTTTGCGTTTTGTGTGACGAGAAGAACAGGAATAAGATTCCCTTCCTTGCGGGTGTGGAAAAATTCAAGTTCAAGGGGATGGCGGTTCCCGGAGACCGGCTTGATCTGCATGTTGAAATGGTCAGTCAGAAGCAGGATTTCGGATTGGCCAAGACGAGGGCGACGGTTGGTGAGAAGATAATTGCCACAGGTGAGATATTGTTTTATCTCATGGATAGGAAAGAAGTCGGAAAATGAGCGGCGGCAAATCCAAGGACAATATGAAGAGCATATCAGAGGAGATGGAGTCTCTGGTATCGCTTCTCAACAAATATTCGGTTGCGTATTATAGGGATGCAAGACCGCTGGTGAGCGATGCCGAGTATGACAGGCTGTATGACAGGCTTGTCAAACTTGAGGCTGAATATCCGCAAGCCAGACTTGACACATCTCCGACGCAGAGAGTAGGCGATGATACCATACAAGGTTTCGAAGAGGTTCGCCATACGATTCCGGTTCTATCGCTCGACAAAGCCTACAGCATAAGCGATTTGGAGAATTTCAGGCAGCGGGTGGCTAAGGCAGGTTTCACTAACATTTCGTTCAGCCTTGAGGAGAAAATCGACGGATTGTCGGTCGTCCTGTATTACGAGGACGGACGTCTTGTCAGGGCTTTGACACGTGGAAACGGAGAGGTTGGCAGCGATATTACCGCTGGCGTTAGAACAATCAGATCCGTTCCCTTGCAGCTTGACAAGAAGATCACCATAGCTTGTCGCGGCGAGCTTTATTTGAACAAGAGATCGTTTGAGGAAATCAATAAAACGCTGGTTGAGCCTTATGCGAACGCGAGGAATCTGGCTGCTGGTCTTATAAAAAGACAGAAGACGCGCGAGATAGTCGGTTCGGGCCTTGATATTTTCATTTACGAGGGGTTTCTCGATGCTTCCGCGCCTGGTAATGCGGGTATAGGCTTCGAATCGCATACGCAGATGCTTGGCTTTTTGGCTGAAATGGGATTCAGAACCAATCCGCACACGAGATTCGTCAGCTTTGAGGAGTTCGAGCATCTCGATGAGCTTATCGGAAAGGCGACTGAAGCCAGAAATGGGCTTGATTACGATATAGACGGCATGGTTTTGAAGATCGATGACTTCGCCGTTCGTGAAAAGCTCGGCTACACCGAGCATCACCCTAGATGGGCGATAGCCTATAAGTTCGAATCGCCTGTCGCAAAGAGCATTTTAAAGGATATTCAGGTTCAAGTCGGCAGAACCGGGCGGCTCACTCCCGTAGCGGTTTTTGATAAGACATTCCTTCTTGGCAGCTATATAGAGAATGCCTCGTTGCATAACAAGGGCTATATAGAGGAGCTTGAGATCGCCATAGGGGATGAGATCTCTTTTTCGAAGCGCGGTGACGTCATACCGCAAGTTGAGGAGGTTCTTGAAAAGAACGAGCAAGGAAATCTGACTTTCAAGTTTCCCGACGCATGCCCTGTTTGCGGCGGCAAGGTCGTTGACATAGGAAAGAACAGCTTCTGTGTAAATGAGCAGTGCCCTGCCAGAATCGTAGGTGAGGCTGCTTTCTTCGTGTCGAAGCATGCTATGGATATCGAGGGCATAGGCCTTAGCACGATTCAGGATTTGTACGATCTCGGTCTTTTGAAGGATTTTACCGATTTGTATTCCATTGATTATCAAAGGGATTTATATGGAAAACTGGAATACAAGGAGAAGAAGATAAGAAACATCATTGACGGTCTGGAGAAGTCGAAGGAGAAGGATTTCGCATCCGTGCTTGTTGCCTTGCAGATTCCTGAGGTTGGCAAAAGGAGCGCGGAGATTCTAGTGGACGCAGGTTTTGATGACATAACAAAATTCATTGATGCGTCTCGCGCGGGTGATGCCGAATCCTTGTCTCGGATACCGATGATCGGACCGAAAATGGCGACTAACGTAATCTCGTTTTTCAGAAATCCCAAAATGCTTGCCAGGATAGAGAAGCTGAAAGCGGTTCCTTTGAGGATGAGCAGGCAGGATGGCGGAAGCGATATGATAAGCGACAAGCTTGCCGGACAAGTATGGTGCGTGACGGGCTCTATAGAGGGTTATAAGAATCCTGACTTGGCAATGGAGGAAGTCCGGCGGCGCGGCGCGCGCATTGTGAGCTCGGTATCATCCAAGACAACGCATCTTCTTGTCGGGAAGAACCCGGGCAGCAAATTGCAGAAGGCTATTGCAAACGGTAAGACGATTCTTGTTCCGGACAGCGAATTCGGCAAGTATCTTGAGTGAAGAATCATCCAAGCGTCTTTGGCTATGTCCGAATACATTTATTCTGCCATATCCAATCGCCGGATATGCGCCGCATATGCGCGCTTTGGGTCGCAAAGCCATT
>CADBSO010000110.1 GCA_902797395.1 uncultured Spirochaetales bacterium | reverse complement strand
TAGGGAGTTTTAAAGTCTGCATATTATTGGCCAGATCTTGTAATAATTCGTCAAATACATGGTTAACACGATATGGCTCACGCATTCTAGCCTTAATTGTTGCAAAGAAGCCTACAAGATCTGATTGACGTTCGGCCTGTTTTTCTTTTAGCTGCTCAACCTGTTGTTTAATCCGATCATCAGAGAGCAACAACTCTGCTTTACGACTTTTACATCTTTCTTTTCGATCCTCGAGTGTGTTTATTTCTCCATTTACTCTTTCGAGTTTGTTGACAAGCTCCTGATATGCGTGTTCTTTATTCTCCATCCGGGTCTTGTTGTTTTTCACACTCTGCGCTGTTGCACCTCGAGCTCCTTCTGCCTGTTTTCGATTTACTATTGAGTTAATACGGCGTTTGAGGTCCTCAAGTCTATCAACGCGATATAAGTATTTAACAGCGTTCTCCGCCTCAGCACTTGATGAGCTCAATGTCTTACGTGCTTGTTCACCGTCAAAGATAAAACGATTAACAAACTGCTCAACATCAAAAACGCCGTTTAGAGTCGATGGCAAAATACGTCCTTCTTCCTGGCCTCCTCCCGTGTTGCTCACCCGTGATGTCAAATACTTAGCGGTACCGTTATCATAATCAAAAATCAGCGAATAATGATAGATGTCTTTATCAAAGCGAACAATTAGCGAGAATTCTCCTACGGAGATATCTGAATTATGTGGTTTAAACTCTCCGATTTGTCTAGATGTCCACGAAGTTGCCGACCCATTCAATACGGCTCTAATTAAGTGAATAGTTGTAGTTTTTCCTGTCCCGTTGCGCATCATAATTAGCGACACTTTCGGAGGCACTGTTAAGTTCGGACTCAAATCGATTCGCAGATTACCGAATCTTCGTATGTTTTTGTAGCTCCAACCAAGAATACTAATCTCCATTGCTTCTATCCTCCGAAATGCTTACAAGGTCGATCAGCTCAGAAATATCGCTTTCCTGATAATTGTTCTCAAAATAATTCTCAATAGTCTTAGTAAACCGCCTCTTAAACTCATCAGTTTCGTTTGCTGATCCAACCAGCTCATCAATGGCCTCCTTCAATTCTTTATAAAGGCTCATTATTGTTCCCTCCTAATCTTTGATAGCTCAAGAAGCCATTCTCTCCGCTCTTCATCCGCATTTAACTCACCCGCACTATTCTCAGATGGCTCGCAAATAAAGTCAACAACAGCAGCTCGCTTAAGTGGATCGTTGGGATCAATTCTCAGGCTTCGTCCTATACGTTGCGTCGTAACCAGTCTCGATCGGTCTGAGGAGAATAGAATAATGTTTTTTACAGTCTTAATATCAATTCCTTCTGAGATTTTTTTGCAGGTAACGAGGCAGTCAAGTTCTCCCTTGGCGAATTTTGCCAGATTTATTTCGTCGTCATCCCCATAATAGGTGTGAAACGAAGGCAAGTATTTAATTAGAATGCGTTGGACTTCCTCGCCATAATTACTCGTCTCAACGAAAATCAAGCATCTCTCAAGTATCCCAGGATGTGAACATATAAACGACTCAAACAACGGAAGCTTTGCAGGCGACAACTTATTAACTTTAGCTAGCGCTTGGAACAAGTCCTCTTCTGCGACAAATTCGCCTGCCTCTTTTTTTGCTGAAAAAGCTGCTATGATCGATCGTTTCTTCCTTTTATCTTCATCTGTTAAGGCAAAAGAAATAGGATAATATTCAAATTCACAAAGAATACCTTTCTCAATTGCCTTTTCAAGACCAAAATGGAAAACTACTTCTCCAACCTCGGTTTGAATAAAACAATTCCCCGCTTCATCATATTCCCTTTCTGGCGTAGCGCTCAGGCCAAGACGATATCCAAATTGAGAAAACTTGCCAGAAAGCTTTTTCCTAAAAGATTCCGATCCAAGCCTATGAACTTCATCAAAGACGAATAAAACGGATTCTTTGTCATTCGGCAATCGTTTTTCAAGTTGATAGACGCAATTGAAGAGCAGATCAGCATCCATTGAAATAATAAGAAGTGCCTTTCTCCGGCTAAGCAAGAAAGCCGTTAGCTCTTTCTCATTTTCAAAGTTCTTAAAAATATGAATATCGTTACTAAGCGTGCTGAGACATTCCTTAACCCATTGCTTGAGCAAATCGTTTCCATACATTGTTACAATAGCTCGTTCAATTCTTCCGCTATCAAACAGTGATTGAATAATCCGCAAAGCGGTCCTTGTTTTTCCGGTTCCCGTTGCCATTTCGAGGATTCCTGTTTTCTTTTCTAGGAATACTTGTACCGCTTGATCTTGATGCTTCCAGCGATTATCTATATTATCTTCATTCTTTTTGTACGGTCTGTCTGCTACTCTGAGACGAAACAGCCTGTTTTTAATGGCATCATCAGCCGAAAAAACGGCAACATTTTCATCTACATTATTCCATAAGCGTTCAAAACGACGCTTATCATCATCGACATAACGCGATGTCCCGTCCCAAGTAGTGAACACCTTTATACTTTCATAATTTGCAAATCCTTTAATGCTATCATTAATTGACCCTGAAAAGGATAACTCATTTCCCTCGTTATCACTAAAAATGCCAAATTTATCGTGAAAGTCACCATCTAATTGCTCTTTTGGGACTGCAAATCTGAGATCTACGATTCCGTCAAAAACCATCCAGGCCAAGGCGTTAAGTGTGTTCATTTCCATCTCCTGGGCCAATGCGTCAATACCTTCTTCGATCTTCGCGCGAAAAAAACTGATGACTGTATCTACAGTCTTTGCACCAGAAATGACTTCGTAATCGCGTTGTTCAATTACAGGGCTGGTTATCCACCTCGCATGTCCTCCGCGACTTGCGAACGATGCCATACCCCGAGAAGCACACTTTAGCCATCCAGAAGTAAAATACCCTACGCCACGGTCAAATCGAATTGCCCAGTTCAAACATGGTTCATAAAGATCACGGGCAAGATCATTTTCTGATGTGTTAAGACAAGCAGGTACACGTGGAATCGGCATATCTAATCTCTCCTAAAAGCATTGTGGATTTAAAGTGTTTGTAAGATGCCTCACTAAGTACGATTTAAGTATACCATATTATTCCTGGGTTTTTCATATATTTGACAAATATTCTTTTGCCAAAAATATTAACCAACGTCTAAAAACGGCTCGACTCGAACCCACAACCCTGAAAATGCTGCGTGGTTTTTCGAGTCAGGTATACCCGACATATTCGAACCGATCTGTACTCATAGCCCAAATTGGGAACGATGTGTTCCATAATTTGAGCCATTGCTTTTCTTTACTGCAATCCGCTAAGATCCAGCTTATAGATCAGTGAATCTGGTAGCTCTTTCTTTTGCAGGTACATGAGCATGTAGATCGGAAAATAGGTGATTTTCTCTATCTGCTCGATGTTGCCGCCGCAGAAAACGTACCCTTCTTCGATGCCGTAGTCAGATTGCTTCAGAACGTTGTCCATGGCGTTGTGACGGTAATAATCCTTGCCGGACTTGATCTCGATGGGCAAGACCTTTC
>CADBSO010000109.1 GCA_902797395.1 uncultured Spirochaetales bacterium | reverse complement strand
AGGTGCTGGAGAGGCACGCTTTGGGGCGAAAAGCCTAATGCAGGATAAGGCTTCGCGCCTATCCAAATGGCTTTGCGCCCCAAAGCGGCGCATATGCGGCGCATATCCGGCGATTGGATATGGCAGAATAAATGTATTCGGACATAGCCAAATTTTTTTCTCGAAAAGAGAAAAAAACACTAATACATACAGTATTCGCGGTTTTCTCAAAGAATGCCCTGATTCAAAATAGGTTTCGCATCATTTTGAAATTAGTTTTGAAAAAACCTCTGGTCAAATACAAGGGGTGTTGCTATGGTTGCATTGGAAAGTCTGAGATGCTGTCTGGATAAATTGATTGTCAATCTTGTGTGCTCAGGCGAAGAACGAAGCATTTCCGCCGCAAGAGAAATCGTGCAGGGGTATGATGGAGGTAAAGCGAAGCAAATGTCGATAAGGGGTGTGAGCTGCTTGATGTTTGACAGCGGAAAGGAAATCGGGTTTGAAGAGTTTTGCAAAAAATTGGAATGCTTAGGCGGAAAGTGGAATGCCTATTATATTGCTTATTTTGGAGAATCCGCTTATTCGAAAGGGGATTTTCATATTTGCGCAGATGAGAATGAAATCATATTTGATACGGCTGTTTCGCTTTACAAGAATCTTTGCAAGCTGACGGATAAGAATGGCGAACAGAGCATATGGGGCGACGGACGCGGTGAGTATTGCGAGGTGCTATACATGGGCTGTTGCGCAAAAAACGGAATTTACAAAAAGGAAACTGCCGTTAATATTTTAAGAATGCGCTATGGCAATAAGGGATTGGATTACGACAATCTGCTTAAGTTTTCGCTTTTGAAGGAGATTGACAATGTATATCCTTATTTGCATTACGACTTTGATGACAATGCGATTGTCGGGGAGCTGAAGAGTGAGGCCGCCGGCTTTTTCAAATATGGAATCGCTAATGGTGCTGATAAAAGAAAAGAAGAATACGATAGGATCATAGCTGAAAACAAGGAAGCAGATGATTTTTATTCGGAATACATATTGAAAGCGGAGTCCGAAAGGGAAGATTTCGACAAATTCATTTCCGTTTGCGACTTCGATTATTCGGATTATCCTGAGCTAGCTGAATACAAGAATGACTTCGTCATCGGAAAAAGCGGAACCATGATGACAGGCTATAAGGAGGATGATATTATCGTTCATATTGTGAGTGAATCCGCAATAAAGGATGGGATTTTGACACTGCCGGAAGGCATCAGCGCATTTGTTCCGCATTTTTGTTCGTACGTTCGAACGAGTGATATTCGTGAAATCGCTCTTCCTTCGACGTTTGTTGGGGAGATTCGGTTGGACTCGCGATTTACCTTCCCGAATCTGAAGCGAATAGTCGTAGGGAACGACAATTTGATATCTGTCCTGATTCAAGGCAAATGCGATGATATGCTTCTTTTGAAATTCAAAAGAGAGTTGAATTTTCCGATTGCTATGGGAGTGTGATCATGTCGGAATTTAAAAGAATCTGCAATGAACTCAAGTGCGGATTTAAAAACATGTTAGAACGGCTTGAAGCCAAAGGCGACGTATTTGGAGATTATGCATTTGCGGATCTTGGCTTCAAAGCGTCTGAGTTTGCTTTTGAGGCCGTCAACAGAAAACGATACGAAAGGGTTAGCAAGATGAATCTTGCGCTTGACGATAGGAAGGTCAAGCATGTCCTTGGCTTGCAGGAGGGCATGAAGAAGACCATTCTGCAGGCTAGAGACGATTGCATACGGTTTGCGAACGATTTTGAGGAAAAGGTGAAATCGGGTTACAAGACTTACAACACCTGGGAGATTGCGGAAATTGACTGGGGCTTTTATCTTCCTGATGACTATATCAGAAAAGAGTGGGGTGATGATGATCCCTGTTTTTCTGATTACATATCTCGACATGCAATGCTGTATATGCCTAATATCTATATTAGGGAAGATATGCCTGATAGCAGGACTGCGGAAAATATAAGCGGTCGCTTCGATTATGATGTTTGCGGCAAATCTTATGATGGCAAGATCTGGAATGCGAACAAATCCTATCCGTTCAACCACTATCACGAGTTTGAAGATCACTTCATTAGCCTTTTCATGCATAGGATTTTCGGTCAGTCGGATTGTCTTGCCCTTTATGACGCTCTCAATCTGGATGCGGACTGTCTGTGGTATCAGATCCATGTGAATATGGAGAAAGAGTGATGAAGCCGCATTGGCTGCCAAGGACGGAAGTTTTCGAGCGGCGAATGCAATTGCGGTCGTCCAAAAAGATAATGGGAAGGTTAAATGGAGGCTGATAACGATTACACCTGAAAAAAAAAGACAAGTAGGAGGTTGGTATGGAGGAATTGGATTGTGTTAAGCTTGTCAAGCCTTTCAATGGTTTGCCTGTTGGAACGGAAGGCTGTATAGTATTAAAATACAATGAAGATGATTCTGAAGTGAAATTTTTCGATGACAACGATGAGACTATCGATGTGCATACGATATCAAGAGACTATATTGAGGTCTATTGGAAGTATTCCGAGCATAAGGACAGCTGATGCTTGTTGCCATGCAAATGAAGGGGTTGGCGCGTTAAAAACATTTCCAAAAGCTCAGGAGCCTTTTTGCCATAAAGCCTGGTTGTCATTATAATTCAAGCATGGGCCTGTATGTGAATCCTGGGAATGAGAAGTTTGT
>CADBSO010000108.1 GCA_902797395.1 uncultured Spirochaetales bacterium | reverse complement strand
TGGGGCGAAAAGCCTAATGCAGGATAAGGCTTCGTGCCTATCCAAATGGCTTTGCGACCCAAAGCGCGCATATGCGGCGCATATCCGGCGACTGGATATGGCAGAATAAATGTATTCGGACATATCCAATTTTTTTTGGTTCTCCGGCTTTAACGAGTGTGTTAGGCGGGCGCGATTTCGCATAACTTGATCGGTTCCTCATAAAGGACTTCGCAGGTTATGTTTTCCGATTTCAGCTCTTCTAGAAAGCAATCCAGAAAGCGCCTCGATGAGGACGATTGGAGGAAGGCCATGAAGAAACAGCCGCCAACGCACGTGATTTCGCAAAGGATGTCTGTGATTTTCGATAGCGAGGTTGTGAGATACAGCCCCTCGATGTGATCGGACAGTTCCCTGAATCCTCTGGTATTCGGATAGGAAACCGTAAAGCTTCCCAGCGGCGTATCGGACGGGATGCCTGCCGACTTCATATTCTTCAATTCGCGGAGAACATTTTTTGGTTCGGCTTGTTTTTTCAGCAGGATGCGTGCGGCTGTGAAAGCATTGGTTGTATCGCGCAGATCTCTGTTTGCAGGAAAGCTCAATGTAAGGTTGCCAACATACGACTTGTAGTTGTCATGAATTTTGAAAATCGCCTTGCAATCCGCAGCCACGAAAACGGTGACCGTTTTCCTGCTGTCCGGAGCAAGTCTCCTGGCCGCTCTCGCCAGCATGACGGAAACGAAAACGTTTGGGGTTCCATTGTGCTTCTTGCAATAGTTCATTATTTGTGATTCCGAGAGCTTTAGATAGAAAGCCGTTTTGCGGTTGTCAGCCCTCATTTCCTCATCTAAGCGGAAGAAATCCGAATCAGGACAAGCTGATTCGTCATCTGACGCGTTTTCGGCGCGTATATTGGCGAAAGGGTCCTCTGTTTCGCTTTTTGGAATGGCGCTTCCCGGCAGACGAAAGCCCGCGGGATCAAATACGATTCCGGTTTTCTTTGATAAGTACAGATACATTACGCTTGCTATGTACGGCATGACTCCGGCTCCGTCCGTCAGCGAGTGGGGTATCTCGAATGCCAGCTTGCTGTCTTCGTATTTCCATGCTGCGAGGTGATAGTTGGAATCCTTGGAGTTCAAGGTGATCGGTTTCCATGTATTTCGCACGATCATAGGCAGGTCATTTGGCTCTGTGATGATTTGGTTCCCCTTGCGTACCGCTTTGATGTGGAAATAAGGAAATCTGATGCGCAGTTCTTCTACTGCCGAGCGCAACGTATTTCCGTTGACTTGGGACTTCAAATGGATTGTTACGCAGATGATGTTCTTGCTTTCAGAGTTGAATGATTCGGGAGTATGATCAGTGATGGCACCAGAAGCGGCATTGTTTCTTGTCATTGTGTTTCAGAGGTTTTTTCAAAACTCATTTAAAAACGATGCGAAGCCTATTTTGAACCAGGGCGTTCTTCGAAAAAACCGTGAATACTGTATGTATTTGGGGTTTTTGAGAAGAATCCGTCGGATTCATGCCCTGGTTCAAAAGAGCAAGCAGTATGAAGGAAGGAGTTTTGAAAAAACCTCTTTATAATATACGATATGTTCCGATAGAAAGCAAGCGGCGCGCCCTTTGCCATTGGTCTTTTTTCCGGTTTGCAATTATAATAGAATGCAGATATGAACGTATTTGATGTAATCCCATCAGGTTTCTTCAATTGCCTTGCAGGAAAAAGCAATAATCGCATATATGCTGATTGTTTGGAATTGATATATGATCAGTATGACAAAGAGATTTCCTATCGGCTTGAACGTTCGTATTTGCGGGATGTGCTGGCTGCTTTTTTATTGGAAAATCATCTTAGCGCGGATGAGGAAGAAAATTTCATATCAGTTGGAAATGACGAAGCCAGTTTTGTTTTGCGAAAGTTCATTTCTGTCGGGTGGCTCGAAGAAGATCAGGATGATTCCACTTTTGAAAAATATATTGTGATGACCGATAACGGTATCGCTCTTGCTGAATTCTTGCAGAAGCTGAAGAAGCCCATGACTCCAGAGTTTTCAAGTTATATTTTGAACATCTACAATCGTTTCAAATCGAAAGAATATGCGGACAAGCAGGAATTGTACAATTTTATTCTTAAGCCGACTTTCTCTGATGCGAAGGCTCTTTCTTCGGCCCTCAAGAAACTTTCGACTTCTATAAAAAAGATTATTGAAAAAATGAATCACGAAGGTAGCCTGGAAAGTCTTACGGAAAATATCATCAGCTATTGTGATGGTGATTTTATAAAAGAGTATTCCAGACTGGTTCATCAGCAGAACATTCATATGTACAGGAACTTCATTGCCCAAAAGCTTGATGAGATGAAGCAACCGGAATATTTTACATTGTTGTGCTTGGAATTGTCAGTAGAAGAAAAGGCCCATAATGTTATGATTTCAAATGCAGAAGCGGAAGAAAGGGTTTATGAGATGATTGATTCCACTAAAAAGTTTCTTTACGATGACTACAACAGGATAATGGATGATATCAAGCTGAAGATCAATACTTACATTCATATAGCAATTGCCAGGGAAAGAATGCTCAGGAACAAAGGCCTTGATATCCGCAGCGTGGTTGAACAAGCTTTGCGCATTTTGATATCTCCTGATGGTATTTCAGAAAATGAAAGTTTTGAAAAACTGTTCAATATTCAAGATAACGAGTACATTGATCTGTCATCTGTGCGGTATCCGCCTAAAAGCCGGCAGGTTTTGCATAATACGGAATGTGAATACTTTGAACTTAACGATGAGGAAATCGAACGCAATAGGATTGCTCTTGAGCAGGAATTTTTCAATCCGTATTCGAAAGATCAGATGAAAAAATACATGGATGATTTGTTCGCGCAAAATGAGATAGTTGATAATAGGCAGTTTGACTATTCAAGCAAAGGGGATGTGTTGTTGTCATTGGCTGCAGTCAGCTATGCGAGGGAGAACGGATATTCAATAGAAACGGATGGCGATTATATAGAGGGAGAAAATTATACAATCAAGCATTGGAGGGCCAGAAAGAATGGCAAGCAATGAATCGATTGATGAATATTGGAGTACGGAATTCACCTCCAGCGACAGGCAATTCTTTCGGAAATGCGCTCGAATGCTTTTGAAGAGGACATTCATTGTTCGTGATAAGGATGAGGAAAACCGCAAGATGTTTTATTTCGCCTCAAGGAATTCCGATTTCTTTTCCCGGTATTTTTCTTTTATCGGATTTGATGTTCTAATTCAGAAAGATGCCGGTGTGGCTATGCTTTCAAGCAATGCAAATGAAAACGTGTCGGCTTCCATTGTGGTTAATAGGCTTGGTTTTAGGAAAGATGAAAGCATTGTCCTTTGTTGTTTGTGGGTCTTGCTTTCCGACAGGCTGCAGCGTGGCTCTTTGGATAAAGTCATTAAAATCACCTTGTCTGATTTGAATATGGAGATTGAGAAATACGGTTCCAGAAAACTGTTCGATAAAGGATCTTTAAGAAATATATTGAGGTTGCTTTGCGAATTCAACTTGATAGGGAAAAGCGGTGAAGTCGGTGACGAGGACTTTACTATCATCCTTTATCCTTCATTGCGTTTCGCTTTGAATGAAATTGAGTTCGTTTCCTTCGTAAAAGATGCGGAAAAAAGGATGAAAGGCAACGAAGGCGATGTCACAGCGTTTGGCGATATGGCAGCGTTTGGTGATTCGGATGATTTTGATTTCACGGATTCTGAAATGAATTCCTTTGACACGAAAACAGATACGGAGTATGAAGACCAATGAAAGCTGATGAGAATCTAAGGAAAACTGCAAAACGGCTTCTTCTTGTTAATTGGTCGTGTTTTCAGAACGAAATGATTAAACTCGGGAGTTCCACTCTGTTTACTGGCGTTAATGGAACCGGCAAGACTACGATTTTGGATGCGATGAGCTATCTGATTACTGCGAATACTCAATTCAACAAAGCGGCTGATGGCAACGGGAGAAGCATAACGGCGTATATTCATGGGGATAGGAAAACAAATGGATCGGACAGGTATCTTCGTCCTGGAAATGTCACAAGCTATATTGCCATGGAATTTTATGACCCTAAGATTTCCGACTATCATGTGATTGCTGTATGCATGGAATCTCGTTCGGAAAAAGAAGGAGCTGCAAGCCAGTGGATTGTACGGGAAAAATGCAGATTGGAGGATTTTAATTTCAGTTTTGTTGAAAACGGAAAGCTCACAGTCACATCGAAAAATAATTTGGCTTTTAAGAGCATTCCAATGAAAGCCGCAGATTTTTTGGCTAGAGATAAGGCGATCCCTCAGTTGACCCGGCAGCTGGGAATTCGAACTGCCGATTACAAGAAGTATAAGGAAAAGCTCCTTAAGATGATGGCTTTTGATCCCGAGCGCAATGTGGATAGGTTTTTGCAGACTTCGGTTTTTGCAGAAGCAGAAGTGAAGTCCCTTGATCGGCTCAGAGAGCAGCGAAAATTATATGAGCAGGCAAAGCAAATGTTCGAGCAGATTCAAGAAAGGAAAAAGCTTCTTGAGGAAATAGAGCGGAAGACTTCAGAATATGAAAAGGTTTTTCGCAATTATAATGTGCGCGAGCTGATGTTTCGCTATCAGTACATGAACAAATGCAAGGATGACATTTCAAAGCTTGAAACCGAGCAGGAAAATCATCGGATACGGTTGGGGGATCTGGAAAAAAAGAAAAAGGAATCGGAAGCAAGGCTTTTGGAAATGAGGAAAAGGCTTTCTGAGGTGGAAAGCAAGAACCATTCGCTTACGGAAAGCCTTAATAAGATGGAGAGTGATGGAGAAGAGCTTAAGAGAAAAATCGCAGAACTGGAAGAAGAGCTTTCCCAATTAGATGGTCTTCAATCCTCTTTAAGGGTGATTCTTCCGCAGATTGAAAATTATTTTGATGTTGATGATGACGACAGAACAATTCTTTTGAACTTGAGTGGAAATGATTTTGCGTTTGATAAGAAGGTTTCCGCATTCGTTGATTTTTCAAATAAGATAAGGAGGCAGCGGGATTCGCTTGTTCGTTGGAATGCTATTGAGGAAAACAAATGCGATGAAGTGCAGAAGCAGATTGTTCAAGTTCAGAATCGAATAAAAAATCTTGAATCGAATATCCGTCAGTTCCCACAGGAAGCTGAAGATGCTAAAAGAATCATTCAGGGTGAATTTGATAGGCTTGGCATAAAATGCCAGGTTCGTCTTTTCGCAGAGCTTGTCGAATCATTGGCTGATGAGGGCTGGCGAAAGTCAATAGAGACTTTTTTGCGGGACAAGCGTTTTAATATCATAGTGGACGATAATTGCTGCCATAAGGCTCTTGAAATCCTGAATGAAAAAAATATTTATAAAACAAGTGTAGTACTTACCGATAGGATTCCGGAAACGGAGATTGAAGAAAAATCCGCAGCATCTGTTTTGAATATTATGAATAAAGGCGCTAGGCGCTATGCGAATTATCTTTTGAATGGGATTCGTCTATGTGAAAGCATTGATGATCTTCACAATCACCCTAAGGGCGCAATTACAAAAGACGGCATGCTTTGCAAAAGCTATGCCGCCAGCAAGATGCAGGTTCAGAAAACTCAAGTCTGTTTGGGCAATAATGTCGTGAAGATTCAATTGGAGCAGGCGAAAAAAGAGCTCGAAAAGCTTCAGAATGAAAAAAATGAACATGAAAAGGCTAACTCACATAGGAATCAACTAGTCAAATTGATCGATAATGTCGAATGGAAATGCGATTATTATAATTTCAATAGCCCTTGTGAGCTTTCTGAAAGAAGGATGGATTTGAGGAAGCTCTCAGCGCAAATAGAAGAACTGAAAAACAGTCCTGAACTTTTCGAAGCTTCAAAAGAACATGATCTTGCAAAATCGAATTATGATGAGTCCTACAGAATCGATAATGAATTGGCATCCAAACGTGGTTTCGTGAGAAATGATATTGAGAATATTCAAAAAAAGATTTCCGAGCGATTAGAGCAGTTTGAAAAATATGAATCTGAGTATGAGAATATTTCATCTATGCATAGCGAACTTGTCGATGAGATGAAAGAAGAATACGAGCGTGCCAGCAAGAAACGCAATGGATTTATTGTCATTAGCGATAAGCATTTGCAGAGCCTTTTAACCGATGTTGAAAATGCAAGAAGAAAAATGGAAGACAAGCAACGCGATTATAATCTTCTTTCTGAAATTGAGGCATCAAATTACGGAGTCGAATTCATCTCTTTTTATCGAGATCGCTATCGGGATGTTGCGAACGTTAAGGCAGATGAAGCGAAAAACAAAGTTGAGAAACAGTCGGATAAGCTCCGCGATGTTTTCTTGCATGATTTTGTTGCCGAACTCAATGAAAAAATAATTTCAGCCAAAGAGGAAATTGCTGCTATCAATTCGGAACTGAAAAGCATTCCGTTTGGCCGAGACATATATCAATTCAAAATGGAAGAAAAGAAGGATCGTGAGATTTTCTTTACCATTTGCAAGAATCTTGAGCAGTATTCGGAAAATCCGGACTTGTTTTCTGAAAAAACGGTTAGCGATGAAAAACTTGCCGATGATCTTGAATTGTTTTTGAATAAAATACTTGATACCGAGCAGGAAGAGGATTACTCCGATTATAGAAATTACTTTACTTATGACATGACGATTAGGAGCCATGCGGGTGATGGGGAATCCGAGATGGATTTGTCGAAGAAGCAGGGTTCTGCTAGTGGTGGTGAAAAGCAAACGCCGTATTTTATTGTTCTTGCGGCAAGTCTTATGCAGTTCTATCCTAAAAAAGTGTGCTGCGCCCGTATTGCGTTTATTGATGAAGCATTTTCCGCATTGTCGAAGGAGCGGATTGAGCAGATGGTCAGATTCTTTGAGGAAAATAATTTTCAGGTTTTTTATGCAGCGCCTCCGGAGAAAATAAACAGTATAGGACGGCATATTGATAATACGGTCTCGCTTTATACCAATGGGAAATACACGAAGCCTGTGGAAGGCTTATGGCATCCTAAGGGGTGAAAGTCAAAAATGATAGCCTCAGATGTTCAAAAAAACATATTGAAAAAACTGCTTGTAAAATATGAGTCCAGCAAAACCTATAAAGGAGAAAATTTGATTCTTCAAAGTTTTTCAATAAGGCCTGTTGATATTTTCAAAGAGTATGATAAGGATTCTGCGGATATCGATGCGATTGAGGATTTTGAAAAGCAATGCAAACTTCTCGAGGCAGAGGGGCTTATCCGTCTTGATTGGAAATATGATCGGATTTTAAGAATAAATGCAGTCGCCGAGCTTGGAAATTGGAATAAGATTCGATCGATCCTTGATGTGAAGGACAAGAAAGAACGCAAGAGGGAGGAAATGGATTTCTATGCTTCGCTTTGTGAAAATGCAAATTCGGAGCAAATTGTAAAGGATTTTTGCAGGAATCAGATTGGGCGCATCGAAATGGATAAGGAAGCTGAATACGGTCCGACTGATGCGAAAAACATAGTCAATCTTTTGGATTGCATATTAAAAAACAAGGCTGAAATATTGGAACGTGAGTTGTCAATTTCTGTTTTGTCGAATTCAAAATCATGGGAAGAAAAATACAAACGCAAGGTCCTGAAGATCTTACGGCAAAGCGGGCGCTTTGATTATTTGACAGGAAATTGCGCCGATGAAAAGGAGAAAAACAAAGTCATTCTTGAAGAATGCAATATATATGCAAATCCTTCTTATGTATATTTCAAGGGAGATGGGAAAATAACATTTGAGGATGGGAGATATCTTGCCGTTTATCATGATATGCCGTTTGCGCTCTCTTCTCAGTGCATAGGCAAAATAAAAACTTTTGAAATATCGGATTCTAAGATCATGACTGTTGAAAACCTGACTTCTTTCAATCGGATAAAAAAGGCGGAAACATTTTTCATATTCTTATCCGGCTATCATAATAGCGCAAAACAGAACTTCCTGGAAAAAATATTCCGGCAAAATTCAAATAACGAGTTCTATCACTTTGGTGATATAGATCCGGATGGTTTTTTCATACTGGAGAATCTGCGGAATAAAACCCATATAGACTTTAAGCCATACAAAATGGGGATTGAAGAACTTGAAAAGTATTCCTCTTTTTCGAAAACTCTCGAAGACAACGATATAGCTAAAGCAAAATCATTGATTGAAAAAGGGAGATTTTTGGAAATAATGAGTTATATGCTTGAAAATGATATGAAGCTTGAGCAGGAGATAATCAGCTGGAAAGAATAATTTCTTTGTTGTCCTGAAGTCTGATCGTTTGATTTTGCGCACCCTTTGCCATTGGTTTTTTTTCGGTTTGCAATTATAATAAAGCCCATATTTTCATACAGTGTGGAGGTGAGTATGAGAAGGATGATAGGTTTTTTGATGCTGGCTTTGGTAACGGTCTCGTTGGTTTCCTGCAATTCGTCACCCGGTGCTGCCGGTTCGAATCCGAAAATGAAAGCCTACTACGCTTCTGACGATTTTTCGCTTTTCGCTTCCAGCTCTTTGCAGGATGCGGGTGTCGAGAGAACTTTCAGCAACGCATCGGTGCCGGATGTTTATGCGGTGAAGGGGAGCGATCTGGCGACTCTTTCCGAAGGAGATACCATCCTTGCCGTGAGAACCTGTCTGGAAGGGAAAACAATTGTGATAGATGGCCCCACAATGGCTCAGCTTGATGCCTTTTGGAAAAAAATCATTGTCCTTCTTGATAGAGAGGAATATGAGTTCCTGAAAGCCGAACATGAGTTGAGTCCATATACTATTCATAGCATAATCGTCAATTACGGGCACGATGAAGGTGATGATGAGGAATATACGAATTGCGCAGATGAGCATGTTTATGAAGCGATAGGAATGCGACGGGGCGATTTGTATTACGTCCATGATATAGATGAGATTGTGGATTCCTATTCCGGGCATAAATACAAGGGCGCTGAAAATTCCGAAATCGTAGAGATTGAGTATGACGGAAAAGGGAATAATGCTCCATCGCGCAGTGCTCCTGAAACGGATTATGTGGCCAGTACGGATGACGATTGGACGGAGGTAATAAAACACACCATCAAGCTTTTTTCAGATTGGCTGAAGGGGGCATCATCATCCGATTTGAATGATGGCGATAAGGAACTGCTTCTTTCCAAGCTTGCCGGCAAAGATGCTCAGAGCGCTCTCTCAAATCTGCAGAAGGCGCAAACAATCACCTTTTCCTACACTATGACTTATAGTTATGCTTCGTGCAGCCACTATGACGGAAGGTTGAATGGCAAAAAGGAGGTCGTGCAAGCCTTTTTTGATGTTTGGACGGCATGTGACATTGCGAATCAGAAGGAATACTATCTTGTGAGGACATCCGTCGTGTTCAACAATCAGCAGCTGGGAGGAATTCATGGTTTCAGTTATAGTTCGCAAGAAGGCTATGAGGGACCGTATCTTGATGCTGCTTCGGTGAGCGTGAGCTTGCCGGGAGGAATCCTTAGGGTGACTGATTGTTCTCCGCAGAACGCATCCGGATCGACGAATTTTATGACAGGCTCCAGCTTCACTATAGGCGGCAGTGTTGGCGGAACCGCTGCGGGTCCCACAGGGGGAGTCAATGCGGGCATAACCGTGAGCCAATCCACAAGCCGTTCCATTCCCGACACTTCTATTGTATTTACTCCTACTGCAAACGGAAGTCAGGGAGGAGACAAATCGGCATGGAATGTATCCGCACCGCATATCACGCTTAGGAAGGATGAAAATTACTTCTGGAATTCGAAGTGGCTTTGCGAAGCTCCGAAACCGATTCAGATGAATGCTGCGACCTTTGATTTCTATTCGCTTTACACTCGGCCGAGCAGTTATGACAAGAACAACAGGAATGCGATGTTCGAGGTTTGCACTACGACAGGGCTTTGCGTTACGTCAGTATGGTTGAAAGACGCTTATGTGCCATATCCGGTTACTACAGACTATAGCATTGCCAAATGGGTGCGTCATCATCTGCCTTTTACGAGGCCGAACAACCTTTCGGGCGAATACTTGATGAGTTTTAGCGCGCCTCGAGGTTCGACGCAGAACGAAATATCGCTGATGAGCGCTGTTTTGAAAGATTATTTTACCGAGTGGGATGCTAATGTGAAGTATTATGCTTTCGGAGATAATTCAAGCGATGCCTCAAGAGATTCTGCGCTTGATCCGGTTGCCTGCAATTATTTCACCATGATAAAGCAGAAAATGACAGCAAACCAGAATGTGATCAAAAGCCGCGGCGTAAAGGAGGGGGAATACACATTCTACATCCAACGCGTGCGTGACGGAAGACAGGTCAAGAGCTTTACGATGACGTTCTGAGATTTTTAGAAGTGCCCATAAATACATGTCGTTCGTCGGGTTCGGAAGCGCGGAAATCTTTAGTGGTGATGATGAAAGGGCGGATGCCCTTAAACTGTTCATGAAATGCCAAACCGGCAGGGATTTTGATATTTCAAGGGCACTTCTAAAAACCTCAGAGTCCGAACCTGCCAGACGCCTTTCCGGCCATAAAACCGGCAAAAAGCCTCGGAATATGATAGTATTCCTGTTTTCCTTTTCTTCTCGTAAAGGAAAATTTGCCGTTTTTCTGTCTCGAAAATCCGCAGGCATTTTCAAACGGCAGGTTTTTAGAAGCGCCCTCAAAGGAAATGGTCGGAAATGTTGTCATCATAAGGGTTGGAATTGATGAATACGAGGCGAAAGGGCGAATGCATTAAGAGATGGTTTTGCAAATTTTCACATATCCCGGTTGCAAGCGCGTGGTTTCGGAGCGGAGAATGCTTCTATTGTGGCGATTACGGAATCAAATTCCCGATTTGACAAAACTAAGCATTAATTTAAAATCAAAATATGCTGATTAAGAGAACACTTGAAAATCATTTGAGTTCTATTATATCTGCCTTTCCGTCTGTAATGGTTACAGGATCGAGGCAAGTTGGGAAATCAACTCTTTTGGAAAATTTCGTCCGTGATTATAATGATAAAAATAAAATAAAATATGGCATTGTCACGCTTGATGATATGAATGAGGCTGAAAAAGCGCAAAACGATCCTATGCTTTTTTTAGAAGATCACAAACCTCCTGTATTGATAGATGAGGTTCAATACGCTCCAAACCTTTTCAAGTACATAAAAATCCATATTGATAGACATAAGGGCGAGAATGGGTTGTTTTTGCTTACAGGCTCACAGAAATTTACTTTAATGAAGGGCGTGCAAGAATCCTTGGCGGGAAGAGTGGCGATACTGGATTTATACGGGCTTTCGCAATCTGAAATTGAAAACCGCGAGTCTTTGGTTTTTTTGCCAAACGAGGAATATTTGCGAACAATAAGAGAAAAGTGCGACTCTAATACAGATGTCAATGCGAACGAAATCTATAAAAAGATTTTTAAGGGTTCGTTTCCGGTTTTAGCAAAAATGAACGATAGTGAAAGAAATCTTTATTTTTCTTCCTATATCAAAACATATTTGAATCGCGATGTTCGAGATATTTTAAGAGTGAGTAACTTAAACCTTTTTAATAATTTTTTGAAGTCAGTCGCGGCAAGAACCGGGTGCATATTGAATTATGCGGATCTATCTCGAGACTGTGGCATTGATGCAAAAACGGCATCCGCTTGGCTTGATGTTCTTCAGTCATCCGGATTGGTCAGATTGCTTTATCCGTATTATAACAATTTTACAAAACGCCTTACCAAATCTCCGAAAATTTATTTTCTGGATACGGGGCTATGTTCGTATCTGGTTGGTTGGGATTCTGCTATAACACTGCAAAATGGTGCGATGGGAGGGAGCATTTTGGAAACGTTTGTTTTTTCTGAAATTTTAAAATCCTATTGCCATAACGCAAAAGAGCCGATTATTCATTTCTACAGAGACAAGGATGGAAGGGAAGTTGATTTTCTGATAGAAAACAATGGGGTGCTTTACCCCATCGAAGTCAAGAAAACAATGATGCCAAATTCCGATTCCGCTAAGAATTTCTCTGCTTTGGAGGCTTTGGGCAAACCTATTGCAGATAATATAGTTCTCTCGCTTAGATCAGGATTTTCTCATATAAACAATAGAACGGTTTCCTTGCCCGTTTGGTGTATTTGAAGCTTTTTATGAAATGTGACAGCATATTATTAATATTTTTTTTCTAGTCCTTGAGGTTTTTTAAAAGTCTCCGAATAAAACAAAGACAGGCTTGTCACCGACAAATCCTGGCGACTTGCTCTGGCGCCGAACTCGTAATGAATGGGATAATGAGGTTTTTTCAAAACCCATTTCAAATGTATGCGTTTCCTTATTCCAAAAATAGCTAATTTATTTATTAGGAGTTAGGAAATGCTGGGAATTTACGTACGTACATCTAGAGATAATCCTTTAGAAGTTATTTCTACTATTGACTAGTAAATAAAGGCCGGATTAGAGTTTGCCATAAAAAATGGCTTTGAATATCAAGTTTATGCTGATAAGGGTATAAGCGGTCATAAAGTATCAGAAGAAGAGGAAACAGACCCATTCAACAACCGCCCACAGTTCACACAACTTGTAAATGATATTAAGAATAAAAAAGTGGAATCTGTTTGGTTTTGGGAACATTCCAGAATATCAAGAAATCAATATGCTTCTGCATTTATTTTCAATATATTTCAGAAATATAAGATAACGCTTTATGAGAAGGATAAAGAGTTTAATTTGTCTGATCCTACAAACCAAATGCTTAGACAGATTCTTGACGCTGTAGCTCAATATGAAAGACAACTTATAGTAGGTAGAACTACAAGAGGATTGTATAACGCTATTGATTCAGGAAAAAGAGCTCATGCTAAGTTTTTCGGATATAGAAGAGCTGGCAGAGACAAGAACAACAATCTACTTTGGGAGCCTGTAGAAAATGAACTTGAACAGATTAGAAAATGGTACGCTCAATATAAAAACGGAAAAAGTCTAAGGTTTATTATTCTTAGTCAAATAGACGGAACAGACAAGTTAGAAACTCAAGTCTTGTTAAAACGCTCTACTAAACTAGGCAGATTTTTAGCCCATGCAGAATATACAGGCTACAATCTTACTATGAAGGGATTAGAAATCCTGCATAAGCTTGAGAAATGCGAAATAGATAATTTGCAAACTCTAAAAAACAAAGAATATTGGGTTAAATCTCTTGCTTATACCGTTCAGATTATCTCAATAGAAGAATGGATAGATATTAGAGAACGTCTTCAACAGAATGAACTTGTTCGTGCTAGAAATTTACAGTATGAGTTTTTGTTTTTGGGTCAAAACTTGATTCTGTATATTTTAGATTCAGAATATTTTCAGGAATATCTTTGATAAGACCAGAAAAAACGAGTTTTTCTTTTGGCTGATTAAATCCGCAGAAAATCTCAAAATTTCTGCTTTTTGAGTTTCCTTGTCAGAACTACCTAGACATTCTACATCAATTATTTCTTCTACTGTTTTCGCCATATAAGAACAGTAGAACATAAAGAGTAAAAAATAAAAGGGGTGAAGCCATGACAATAAAGAAAAAACTTCAATCTACAAAACTTTGGATAACTCTCTGGGCGGTTGGAATGATTAGTTATATCGCTATTGCTGATAAAACTGACTTCTACGGAATAGCCCAGCTTCTTTGTTCTGTTCCACTCTCTTTTGTAGTCGCAAATGTGGCTCAAAAAACAATCTTTAAGAATGATTTAAGTTTAGAAGAAAAATAATGATTTTTTAGCAAAATTCAATATAGAAATGCTTCTTGTGAAAATGATAATAGGTTGATTAAAAAAACAGAAGTTTGTATATAGAATTTGATATTAGAAATTGATATAATTGTATGGGCTATTTTTTATACTAAAACTGTCATGTCGAGAAGATAAATGAACTGTATAGATTTATTTTGTGGTTGCGGTGGTCTTTCACTTGGCTTTGAGAAAGCCGGTTTTGATATTATTCTTGGAATAGACGCATGGCAAGATGCAATAACAACATTTAATTTTAATCATAAAAAATCAAAAGGTATTTGTGCTGATTTATCAAAGATAAACCCTCAGGATGTGCAAAGTCAACTAGAAGGAAAATCGGTTGATGTTATTATTGGTGGACCTCCTTGCCAAGGCTTTTCTGTTGCCGGAAAAAGAATCATTGATGATGTACGAAATACGCTTTATAAGAACTTTGTAAATTTTGTCTCATATTATAAGCCAAAGGCTTTTATGATGGAGAATGTTCCTAATATTTTATCCATAGGAGATGGAATTATAAGAGAACAAATCCTTTCTGACTTTGAGCAATTAGGCTATAAAGTAACTTATAAAATATTGATGGCTAGTGATTATGGTGTTCCCCAGAATAGAAAACGAGCAATTTTTGTAGGCTTAAAGAATGGAAATGAATTTAAATTTCCAGAATCATTATCATCTAACAAAGTAACCTCTAAAGAAGCAATTTCGGATCTTCCAGAATTTAGCGTTCCAGATGGAGCTGAATATCCAATAGAATGTCAAAGTGATTATCAGCAAAAAATGCGGATTAATTCTCAAGGATTGTATAATCACGAAATCACTATACATAATGATAAAACGAAAGAAATAATCGCTTTGGTGCCAGATGGTGGAAATTATAAGAATCTGCCTAAGGAATTACAAAATACAAGAAAGGTACATATTGCATGGACTAGATTAAATAGTCAAAAGCCTAGTTTTACTATTGATTGTGGTCACAGACATCATTTTCATTATTCTTTTAACAGAATACCTACGGTCCGTGAAAGTGCTAGAATTCAATCTTTTCCAGATGATTTCATTTTTTTGGGAAGCAAAACAAGTCAATATAAACAAGCAGGAAACGCAGTTCCTGTGTTGATGGCAGAAAGCATAGCTGCTAAATTAAAGGAGACCCTAGATGTATAAAGTACCTGAGAATTATTTTTTTCGATTACATCATGCTAGACCTCGTTTTAAGAATGATATTGAAAGTGTTCTTCTATACTTCGCTAGTGCTTGTTCATCTCTAGGTGAGTTATCTGTTAGAGAATACATGGCAAAGCTTAACAGTTGGATTATGCTTTACCCAGGAAATGATGATAAGACTTAAAGACAATTAATAATTGGCGTACAGAAATAGCAGCTCTTTTTGGTTTTTATATTGAGGATAAAGAGATTGGAAAAACAAAGACAGGTGAGATGGCTTATTTTCTTGATAAAGAACAAGACCTTGTGCAGTTCTTTAAATTTTATCTATTCAAGTTTCAATATCCAGGTGGACACCTAAAATCTGATAAAGTAAAAGAAATGATTGATATGGGCGTAAAGTTTAAGCCTGCTCGTTATATTCTTTCTGTATTACTTAAAGCTGATGAAATTTATAAAAAGCCCCTTGGCATAACAAAGGCTGAGGCAACTCATTGTATATTCAATGATTTACGTGTAACTAGAGACAACAGAGACCCTTCTGAGGTTGTAAAACTGATTCTTAAAAACAGAGAACATCATACGGAATATGATTCGACAGGGGATGTTATTCGATATGCAGGAGACATCTTAGACTATATGGTCCATGCAAATTTATTGTTCGAATCTCATGGATATTTTTATATAAATAGAACTGAAATGGAAACAATAATGGTTTTTGTTTCAAATTTAAATTACTTTGATGGTTATGATGTATTCTATAAAAAAAGCTGCGAAGTTTCTGAACTTTCAGAGATAGAATCTGAGTGGTTCTCTTATGTTAATTCTAATTTATCAGAATCATTGTTCCAAACTGATTTGACGACATACTTTAACGAAAATGAAGAAGAAGCTGTTTCCAACTTCTCAATATCTGTTGATGAAAAAATCGCAGAAATTCTTGATGAAGCTGGAACAACAAAAGATATAGGAGACTTGGGAGAAACTCTTGTTATTGGTCATGAAAAGGTTAGATTAGTTAATCTTGGTCGAGAAGATTTAATACATCTTATTAAAAAAATACCAACGGGGTTAGCCGTTGGTTATGATATTCAGAGCGTTGAAGCTGATCAGCGTAAACGATATATAGAGGTAAAAACTACAATAAGTTATCGACCTCTAAAGTTCTTTAGTTTCCACATGACCCCTAATGAATGGGACACGGCTCAAACATTAAAAGACAGATATTTTGTATATCGATTAATGATAAACAAAATAGAAAAGACAATATATATTTTGCAAGATCCAGTTATGTTATATAAAAATGACATGATAACTATGTCGCCTAGGAATGGAGTAGAAATATCATTTAAAGAAGAAATTAGTGAAAAGACGGAGCTTTTGTTGTGGAAAAATTAAATGTTGCTTCTTTCTTCTGTGGGTGTGGAGGAATGGATTTAGGACTTCTAGGGGGATTCTCATACAATGGAAAGAAATACTCTAAAAATCCATTTAACATAGTATTTGCTTGTGATAATGACCCATATTGTACACGAATATATAATGATAATTTCTCTACAAAGTGTGAAATAAAAGATGTTCGTGAGCTGAATGTTTCAGAATTACCTGATTTCAATATACTTATTGGTGGGTTTCCTTGCCAATCATTCTCAATTTCTGCACAAAACCCTCCCAGACTTGGATATAAGGATGTAAGGGGGATGCTATTTTTTGAGATGGTGAAAGCCTTAAAAGAAAAAAAACCTCGTTTTTTTATTGCAGAAAATGTGAAAGGTCTTTTATCAGCAAATGAACACAAAGCATTTCCGATGATATTGAAAGAATTTCAAGACGCTGGATATTTAGTAAAGTACAAATTATTGAATGCTTCAAAATATGGCGTACCCCAAAAACGAGAACGTGTCATTTTGGTAGGTTTTAAGAATGAAGAGGATTATAAAAAATTTTCATTTCCAGATGAAAGCGAAAATGTTATTCCTCTTTCAGTCGCTATTGATAAAAATGCTGATACTGAAGAAAAATGGTTTTTCTCTCAAAGAGCCGTTGATGGAATGTTAAGAGTAAGAGCAAAAATGAATAAAGGTAGAGCTCAAGATATAAGTGTGCCTTGTAATACAATATCTTCTCACCTTGCCAAAGTAAGCTTGAATTCAACCGATCCTGTGCTCATGGTAGATGGACGCTATAGACGCTTTACTCCTAGGGAAGCCGCTAGAATACAATCCTTTCCGGACTCATTTATTATCAATTCTGTTAGTGAGTGTCGCCAATATAAGGCTGTTGGAAATGCAGTTCCTCCGGTTTTGATGTGGCATATCGCAAAATCATTGGAAGCAATTATAATTGATTCTAAAAAGAAATAGTAATAAAAATTAAGGGCTGGCTCACTAAGAACCAGCCCCCATTTTTTAGTCTGTTACTTTAATGAAGAAGTCTAGCTCTTCGCCTTTTAGATTTTCCATTGCGTAGCCGTCTGCTTTTTCCCAGAGCCCATTATAGAGTCTTGAAAACTCGCAACTACAGTTGTTTATTTGATACCATTGCCAGATTTTGTAATTAAGAACAATTACAAGCTCTGTCAGGTACACACGGTTTGTTTTCCACTCTTCAAAGGCACAATTAAAAGTGTCCTGAATAGCAGCAGTTCCAAAACAATCAGCTATGCTGAAGTCTTGCCAGAATGTTGT
>CADBSO010000107.1 GCA_902797395.1 uncultured Spirochaetales bacterium | reverse complement strand
CCTCTTATAGTCCGCATATCAAGTAGCGGAAAATATCCAAAGCCCGACCATTATTCAGTTGCATATCGGGTAGCAACAACTATTTGATACATATATTGTAAGTCGAATTTATAAAAAAATCAAAAGAAGCAAAAGGAGAATTGCTGATGAACTTTTTACAAAAGATTTTCCGCTCAAGGGACAAGCCTCAGAACAGGACTCCCGGCTCTGCCTGGCAGTTCTATATGGGAGGGTCTACAAGCGGCAAGGCGGTGAGCGAGACAAGTGCGATGCAGATAACAGCAGTCTATGCCTGCGTCAGAATCCTGTCGGAAGCTGTTGCTGGATTGCCCTTGCATCTTTACGAATACGATGGAAAAGGAAACAAGATGAAGACGGTAGACAATCCGCTTTACTTTCTCTTGCACGACGAGCCCAACAGCGAGATGACATCATTCGTGTTTCGTGAGACGACAGCGAAACAGGAGACTTCGGATTCCTTCCATTCGATGGTGGAGCTCTTGATCAGCCGTATATAACGATGCAGGTTTTGAAGCTCGTGCAGTTGAACTACAGGAAACATTTGAATGAACAGGTTAAGAAGATGAAAGGTGGAATTAGGATGAAGGAGTTGAAATAATTGCTTTTTAATCGTCAATTTTGACGTATGATATTATTTTTCTACTTTAGTTCGGACTGGTTAAAGATGTTTGAGCGACCGCTTGTTCGTATCAAATTGTACTTAAGATTTCGTTCCTCAGAGAATATGTTTTAGAAGCACCCTTTATTAAGTTTCAGTAAACACAATAATAATTTGACAAATATTTTGCGTTTATATAAACTTAAAATATATTGGTTAGGCTATGTCTGAAAGTTTGACTGATAGGACAGAGCCACGGAGCCGGAGAGGTGCTGGAGAAGCGCGCTCTGGGGTGGAAAGCCTAATGCAGGATAAGGCTTCGTGCCTATCCAAATGGCTTTGCGACCCAAGGCGCGCATATCCGGCGCATATCCGGCGATTGGATATGGCAGAATAAATGCATTCGGACATATCCATTAGTTATTTGGAGGTTTATTATGACAAAATCTGATGAAATAATGTTTGCAATTGAATCAATCATGAAATCGGAAGGGCTGGAAGAAAGGTTAGCTGATATAGTGGTTTGCAATGCTTACTTGTATGCATATAAAAACAATCTTACATACTTCAAGGATGAAGGATTGGTGCATGTTGCGGCAGAAGCAAACGAACGCATGCCTGCCGATGTGGTTTCAAAGCTTGAGGATCTGTTTGGTCAAATAGGGATTGAAGGCATTAGAGGCCTGTTGTATGAATTGCTTTCCGGAAAGAACAACAGGCTCAGAACGCCTGTCGAGTCTTCTGGTGATTCCATAAGTGAACTTGCCATTGACTTGCTTGACGTAAATGATGCCGGTCATATCGTAATGGATTTTGGCTCGGGCATGGGGAATTTCCTGGCGAATGTCTATAGGAAAGCCAACGATGGCAAATTCATGCTTAAAGGTTTGATTGGCGTTGAGATAAATGCGCGGCAGGCTAATATTTCCCAAATGGCGTTGTCAGTTTTAAGCGATGGCTCCGTAGAACCCGAAATAGTTATTGGAAACGTCCTGGATGAGATAAAGATTCCATATACAAGGGCATATGCTTTTCCACCTTTTGGCATGAGGAAGGCATTGAGCTGCGAGGCCAGAAACAGCTTCTTGTTTCCGAAAATTCGCTTGTCAAATAAGAATACCGCAGAATGGCTGTTTATCGACAACATGCTAAGCGGTTTGCTGGAGGGCAGGGCTGTTGGATTGGTTGCTGGGATGGCGTTGTTTAGCAATGCGGATATTGAATATAGGAATAAACTGATCGAGTCGGGATGGCTGGAGGGCATAATTGAACTTCCCGCCGGTTCTCTGTCCTTCACCGGAATAAAAGCATATATGCTTGTCTTCAGCAAGGGGAACAAGGCTATTAAATTTGTTGATGCTTCAAGTGTCATGGAATCAAAAAACAGGAGATACGCCAATTTGGAGTTGCCGGTCAGGAAAATAGAAGATATGTATTATGCGGAAGGTGTGAAGACAAAGACGATTGCGGAATTGGTTGGCTCGGTCAATTTGTGTCCGTCTGTGGTTTCTCTTGATGTGAAAAAAGCAGAAAATGGCGTCCAATTGAAGAAATTGGCTGATGTTTTTTCAGGGTGCCAATATACTCTGGGAATATTCGAAAGCAGGGGCCTTATTAGCAATGAAAGGACAGGATGCAAGCTTCTGACATCGGGTGATATTGAGGATGGCGTCGTGAATTGGCAGGCATTGCGCTCGGTCGATATGCAAGATGACAAATTCGATAAGTATTCCGTTCGATATGGTGATGTCATAGTTACCAGCAAGTCTTCGAAGTTGAAGACTGCTGTTGTGGACATAGAACCCGAAGAGCGAATACTGGCTGCCGGCGGAATGCTTGTTGTTCGTCCGCAAGCGCATAAGCTCGATCCGACATATTTGAAGATGTTTTTAGATTCCGATATGGGGCAATTGGCTTTGAAGAGCATTCAAAAGGGCGCGGTTGTCGTAACTATCACCGCTCATGGATTATCTACGATAGAAATTCCAATGATTGATATTGAGAAGCAGCGGAGGAAAGCGGAAAAATACAATGAGAAGCTGACTGCATTGATGGCATATAAGCGTGAGATAGAGAGCATAGAGAACTCCTTAAAGAATATGTTTGCGGAAGAGGAGGATTAGCTCGATGAAATATTCTCAAAGTCAAATTGTTGAATTAAAAGGCAAGATGATAAGGAAAATTAATGCATTGATAGATTCTGCTGTAAAAAATGATACCGTTGATGAGTTGCTGAAAAAATATGGTATAGAGTTGGAAGAAATATCTTATGCAACAGGTGTAACTAAAAGGAGCAAAATATTAGTATTAGGTCAGCTTAGCGGAAAGAAAAAGGATTATCAAAAGGCAGCGAAAACATGTGGAATCGAAGAGGGTAATATAGAGTTTATGGACTATAATGAAATAGAAAAATTTGGAGTAGAAAGCTTGAAAGGCTCTCTTAAGTATTCTGACATAATATGCGGGCCGATCCCGCATAATATTGAAGGTATGGGCGATACTTCGAGTTTTATATCCAAGATTGAAAAAACTCCAGCAGAATACCCTAAGCTGATAAAGGCGGTGGCGAATGGTAGGCTGAAGTTTTCAATAACTGATTTTAAGGATTGCATTGCTAGCACTCGGTATTATGAAATCTTTTTAGCAGGTTTTTAGTTATGGGAGAT
>CADBSO010000106.1 GCA_902797395.1 uncultured Spirochaetales bacterium | reverse complement strand
TCCGCGTCATATGTATTATGGATGCGGGTTCTCGCGATTTTTAACATTGTTCCATTAATCCGTAGAAACAATTCGGTCAGGAACATTTCCAAAGCCTCGTCACTCATGTTGATCTATATGCTGACAACTTGACGAGTATTTTGTGGGCATCTCAATATACACGCTATTAGAATCATATATACTGTTACGCAACAGCAATATTCTTTTCATACTTGACTCCTAAATAGGATGAGCGGATCAAGCCGCTCATCCAGAGATACGATAATTATTATTCTGTCAAGGATTAATAGGCAAGTCATCATTCCGACTGCCGAGGACTTTAGTCTTTTCGTTCGGTCTCGTGCTTTTTCAGTTTCTCTGGTACTTTGCCTTCAAAGGATCCCCGGATACTTTTCATTCCGGCATGCTTTTCGCCATAAGAGTAGAACCAATCTGCCAGTTTTTTCCACAGCCCTTCCATTGCTCTCCACCCCCTTTCCGTGATTGTAGCCACATCATAGCATCGAGAAATGTGTGGCGGATGGATCTGATCCGAAAGGTCGTAAAATCGATTTGAAATGCAGCTTTAGCTTCAAATTGGTGCCTGATTTACTTAGTTTAGGTGACTAAATTACTCAACTGGAAGACATATAATTCTATTTGGGTGGTTATGATGGAAACTGGTTCAAGAATTGCGAAACTCAGGACCCGCAGCGGCTTGTCGCGGTCCAAACTGGCAAAAGAGATGAAAACAAATGTCTCCACTATAAAAAAGTGGGAAAACGGCATTAGTATACCAACCATTGATCATATTATTGATCTTGCGAATTTGTTCAAGGTTACTTCCGACTATCTTCTTTGTATCGATGACAGGCCGATAATGGTGCTTGATGGCTTTTCACAAAGTGAAATGGATTTTCTGAACGATATTGTTCAGGCATTAAGGCGGAGAAGACCATTTTGAAATATCGCTGAAATATCAATCTCAGCGGTATAAATGATATCCAATAATCCGAGAAATTGCGCTTAATGTTATTGAAACGGATAAAGCTATAAACGGTGTAACAATTTTCAATAATGACAATATAATAAGTGTGGCTGCTTGAAAAGCCGTTGCAATTCGAGATTTTCGAATGATTGCTTCGCTTTTGCTTTGAAGATGTTGAAGATTAGGATGTAAAACTAAGGGAATCAGGAACAACACGAACAGAGAAGGAATAGCAATATAACTCAAGCAAGGATGCATTTCTGTGATCTCCATCATTCCGAAGCTTATGAGCATTGCAATTGACATTACAGAAAAGCATTTCCAATGCGAGTTAGCATGGAATCCTCCTCCGATTGATTGGTTTAAATAAAATATAGCGATAAAAACACATCCATGAATAGCTCTGTGGCAAAGGAAACCGATCGTTAACAGCCCAATTGTACTAACAATTGTGTAAATGATTGCGTCACAGCCATATAAATATACATCTTCATCGTGGATGATTATTCCTTTCTTTTTTAGATACGATATGATTCTTCTGCTGATTTGTTCAGTCATTATTTGTTTCCTCGTTGTTATACGGCAATACAACTTTGATAGTAAAAATAGCGTTTGAAACGTACAGTTCCATACGCCCCTCCGCATTTTCTACAATTCGCTGTATGCTTCGAATTCCAACACCACATTCGGATTTTCGAATATCTCTTTTTGAAGAAATCCAACCATCCTGTGTTTTTACCGTATATTCTGGGGAACAGGGATTTGTGCAGTACAGATACAACATATCCTTTGAACGGGATATGCTTAGCTGAATACTGCGTTCGTTGATATCGACTTCAATTCGAAGTATTCCTTCAATTGCATTATCCAGAATGTTTCCTAAGACAGTACAAAAGTCGGATTCAGAAATCGGTAGTTGGATTAATGGATATGGGTCAAAATGGAAATCTATTTTTTTCTTTTGCATTGACATTGATTTTGCTAATATGAGTGCATCAATAGCTAATGAACCAGTCCATCTGTATTGTGTCTGTTCCAGTTTCATCTGAATGTCCTTTGTGTACATTTTTGCATCTTCATACTGACCCTGCAACACCATATTTTCAACGGTTTCATAATGGTGTTTTATGTCATGCTTAATCTCCGTCAGTTTGGTATACATCATTTCAAGCTCTTTGGTGTATTTTTTTGTCTTTTCTATATTTTCAATTTCCATACGGTATCTGTTTTCGTTTTCAGTACTCCTGGACATCAAATGAAATAGAACAACGGTTAAAACTACCCCAAGGAGAATACCTGAATAAATCCAAATGAATGACGAACAATTAATCCCACGATCTTCAGTGCTAATTTGCAACGAATATACTGTTTCTTCTGTTATCAAAAAAGAAACGATAGTGCCAAGAAAAGCAGCCAATGCTGGCCAGTAGCTTTTTGAATAGTCTTTTCGCAGAAACCCTGTTAACCAGATGACTAAAGCCAGAAAACCATTTGAAACAAGCAATGCGACAATTCGATAGTTCGTTTCTTCCAATAGCATTTCGTAAGAAATATCCGTAAATGTTGATAATACATTAAAAATCAGGGAAACAATTGTCAGAAACAGGACAGATAGTACGCTCGACCAAAATATATTTATATACCAGGAATCTTCCGCCGCTATGAAAGCAAAAAATAGCGGGAACAGAAAAACCACTATATCGGGCATGCTGGTTTCAGTAAAATAATCCACGGATAGCCATATTGCAATTCCGGCAATACAGACTATTTCCTGAATCTTGTGTTTTGCCTTCAAATGAAGGCGATTCTTCATAAAGGAAATCAAAAGCCATGCCTGAAAAAGATTAATCCCAATTTCAAATAGAGTCCACATGGCTTTTTCCCCCCTGATAATAGTTGTCAAAAACGTCACATAAGTTGTGATAGCTGGAACGAGCAACGGGAATGACAGAACCGTTTGATAGATGAAGCTCATTTCTTTGAATGCTTTGTACATTTAGTACATTCACGATATAGCTTCGATGACACTGGACAAAGAGTTCACTGGGAAGTTTTCCGTTCAGCATGGCCAGCGTTCCGCGAAATGAATATGAATCATCTGTATCATTGAAAGTATGTATATCAATATACGGAGATCGTGTTTCTATGTATAGAATCTGGTCAAACCGTATGACTGTTCGGCAGCCGCCATTTGTTAAAATCAAATATTCATTATGAGCAAGAGTATACT
>CADBSO010000105.1 GCA_902797395.1 uncultured Spirochaetales bacterium | reverse complement strand
CCCGCCCGAGGCACAAAAAGACCTTGTAAGTTGTTGATTTTCAAACACCTTGCAGGGTCTTGTCATTTATGGTCACCAAATTTGACCACATTTTGACCACAACACGGAAATAATAATTAAGACATTTTCGGATTATTCCTGTTTCACTATTTCGTCTCGCAAACTTCTATCTTTCGAAGAAAATTCATAAATTTGTGATTATTACACGTTAAGTGTACCCTTATGCAGAGCAATAATATACATAACCATAAAGAAAGGCTTAAGGCAATTATTGACCAAGCATATATTCTTTTATGTAACAAAATTGCCGGCAAAGAGATCGTTGTCAATAATGAGGCATCGATGCAATTACAATTAGGATCCCTTATTAAATCTCTCGGGGTACTTTACGAGTTCTCTTCGATAGACCGTTTCCATATTGAACTCGAGACTCCAGAAAGTATATCAGAAACCGCAAAGTCGAAAAAGGGGGCGAGGTGCGATATTAAAGTAGCGTTCTTTGAGGGGCGTCAAAAAACTCCTAAAGCACAGGCTTTCATTGAACTAAAGTATTTCAAGATTCCTTCTGCAGATTCATCCGCGGAAGCAACTACGGACAATCGGTTCGGAGTATTGATGGATATAGAGAATCTTGAACGCTATCAGGAAGAATTAAGAGCGGGTAATAGCGTTAAACCATTGTGTTACGAGATAGTATTTGCGGAGAATAGTACTTATTATTCCGCAAAAAGAGCAACAGGATACGATATTGGTGATAACATTACAAGCGAATCATCATATTCTTACTGTGGTAAAACCGTTTGTTTAAAGCATAAGTATACCTTCCATTGGGACAAATATTCCGATACCCAATACTGCTTGAAAATTAAAATATAGTTATTTGATATGTCACTTTACGATGAAAGAATTGAGGCCTTGATAGATGCCGCATTGGCAGATGGAGTTCTCACAGAAAAAGAAAAGCAGATTCTTTTTAAGAAAGCCCAGGAGGAAGGAATAGATCTTGATGAATTTGAGATGGTTCTGGATGGGCGGCTTGTTGAATTGCAAAAACGAGCAAAAGAAGAGGCAAAAAAATCCGCTCCTAAATCGGATAAGTTTGGTGATGTCAGAAAGTGTCCAGCATGTGGCGCAATCGTCCCTGCTTTCCAGGGCGTATGTCCGGAGTGTGGATACGAATTCTCCGGAGTAGAAGCCAATTTGTCATCAAAAAAGCTTGCCGAAGAACTGAAGAAGAGTCGTGGTGCTCAAGACAAGAAGGACATTATAGAATCCTTCCCTATCCCTAATACAAAAGGAGATTTGCTGGAATTTTTGACTTCTATGAAGCCAAAAATGATGGATTTTTCAGATCCGTTATGCAGCGCTTACTTTAAAAAATACGAAGAATGCATCTCTAAATCTGAACTATCTTTCTCCGGAGATAAAATGTTTTCGTCTTTTTTGTCGGAATTTCCTGAGTTGAAAAAGAAATGGGAAAAGCAATATCGTTCTTATCAACTAAAAGAAGCAATCTCGGATTTCAGCCTGGGTTATTTTATTGCGGACCATTTGGGCGTGATAATACTTAGTGTTGTCGCGATTATTGGCATATGGTGCGGTATAAGTGGAATCTCTCGGGCAATCTCGTCTTCCCGAGAGGCATCAAGCCTTAAGGCGCAGTATCAGCAATTGAATGAGGCATTTCATAATCAGGAGTATTCCAAAGCTGCCATTATATTGAAGGAGCTCCCTACATCTTCAGAGAGAAAAAAAGTTGCGAAGGTTTTGGAGGAGAATTCGCTTTTAGAAGAAAATGTGTTTAATGCCTTACTCGCAAACGGTTTCATTGATGAGGCCGAAGAAATAGTTGAAAAGGTGGACAACAGCCCATTTGAGATACCATTTATTAAGGCTCTTATTGACAATAAGAGGTATCAGGAGGCGGCAAAGAGGGTTCGTTACTCTTCCCGTGACGAGGTGTTGGCTTATTGTGTTGAAACCGAGAATTTCGCTGCTGGTAGAACCATTAT
This sequence comes from uncultured Spirochaetales bacterium, assembly GCA_902797395.1. Lineage (GTDB taxonomy): Bacteria > Spirochaetota > Spirochaetia > Sphaerochaetales > Sphaerochaetaceae > UBA9848. The sequence goes on along the minus strand of CADBSO010000105.1, from coordinate 1,532 downwards.
TGGTGAGGGCGAGTACAGCAGCTTCCATAAATTTATGGCCAAGTACGTCACTAACCTGTGTCAAAAGAAAAAAATAACCACCGCATCTCAAATCGTCGAAAAGAACCTTTCATATTTCAATTCGTTAAAGTTTAAAGACGGATTCTTTGGTGGAAATAAGAGTGAATATGAAGCTCACAATACCACTGCGGTACGAAACGAAATGAATAGCATAATTAGAAGTTATAAGTAATATGGGTATTTTCGGAAAAGGTAAAAGTGGCGGATTGATGAATGTAATCCGCTGTGATGAGGCTGAATACCTCGTTTGGAAATGGCGGCCAGAAGGACAAACCGTTAATTCAACTACAAGAGAGAACTCCATTAGATTTGGAAGTAGCCTTCGCGTCAAGGAAGGTGAAGTGGCCGTTTTTGTGTACAAACAAGATAATGGCCAGGTTATGGATTACATCGTTGGTCCATATGACGGAACCATCAAAACCGACAACTTCCCAATTCTTGCTGGCATCATCGGAACAGCATTCGGGGGAGAAAGTCCCTTCCAAGCCGAGATTTACTTCATCAATCTTCAGAGCAACAATCAGATTAAGTTCGCCATCCCATATTTTGACGTAGCAGATCCTCGTTCATTAGACATAACGGTTCCATTTGCGGTTCGTGGATCGATCACTTTCAACTTGACGGATTACAAGAACTTCATCAAACTCAATCGGCTCGTTGACTTCAATCTGGAGGCTTTCTCTAATCAAATTAAGGGAGCAGTCACGAAATATGTGAAGAGCTTCGTATCTAACTGCCCGGCTGAAATGCAACTGCCTGTGCTTCAACTTGAGAGAAAGGTGGTTGAAATAAGCGATATGGTGAAGAGCCGTTTGTCACCTATTTTTGAAGAAGACTTTGGCGTTAACCTCAAGCGCTTTGATATTTCAGCGATTGAACCCGATAAAGAAAGTGAAGGATATCTTGAGTTCTCTCGGCTTACCAAAGAACAACAACTTAGAAGGGCCGAAATTGATACAGAGAACTATGAACGTCAGGCAAGGCTTTCTACAGAGTCTCAGTTTATCCAGGCACATGCTATTGATGTTCAGGGCGATGTTCTGAAAACGGCCGCCCAGAGCATGGGACAAGCTGGATCTATGGATATGGGTGGCGGAATGAATCCTGCCGGCATGATGATGGGCATGGCAATGGGTGGAGCAATGGGCCAGACTATGGCAGGAATGATGGGAGGAATGGGCCAAACAGCTCAGATGGCAGGACAAAATCCCGTAACAGCCCCTCCTGCCCCGCCTACAATATCTTTTATGATTGCGAACAATGGTCAGCAAAGTGGCCCCTACACGATTCCTCAGATTCAGCAGTTTATCGCAGCAGGGCAGGTTACTAGACAAACCTATGTTTGGAAGCAAGGTATGGCTAATTGGGCTTTAGCGGAAACTGTCCCCGAACTTGCAGGATTGTTTGCACCTACGCCTCCACCTGTTCCTCCTACTCCACCAGCAATGCCCTAGTGTTATGAAAATTAAGAT
>CADBSO010000104.1 GCA_902797395.1 uncultured Spirochaetales bacterium | reverse complement strand
CATCGCGATGCGGTCCGATCGTCGTGCATTCGAGAATCATATCCCTGTTCCTGGAAGCCTTCAAACGCGACACGTAGCTCTCCTTATCAAGAGCATCGCTGCAATTGGAGCTGAGCTCCATCCTGAAAAGACCCTTTTGCGAAAAGACATTCTCATATGCGCTGTTGACATATTCCTCCACCTGAGGAACAAGCTTGCGGCGCTCATCCGCTACCCCGCATCCGAGTTCGGCGATCTTATCATCAATGGCATCAAGAACATCAAGCTTTCTTTCCTTGATAGCCTTGTTTCGTTCCTTAAGAACAGAGGAATATCTCCTAAGAACATCAGAAAACGGCGCATCGGCAAAACACGCCACCTGATTCATGTATTTGCGACGCTCCTCCGGACCTGAGGAGACTATCTTCTTATCATCATAGGAAAGAACGGCAACGGAAAACAAGCCGAAGAGACGACCGTATCCGGAAACCCTCTCATCGTTCACGATTATGGACTTCTTCTTCCTGTCGCAATAAGACAGAACATCAAACGATTGTCCGGACTTATTAACGGAACATCTCATCTGGCAGCAAGGCGCATCATAACATATGGCATCCGAAAGCTTGGAGCTCCTAAATGTGGACAGCAACAGCGATGAATAGATGCATTCCAGAAACGATGTCTTCCCAGAGCCGTTCCTGCCCTCCATCACAACGACTTTGAAGTCAGTGGGAATCATCGCCTCTTCAAGATTTCTGAAATTCTTGAACCCTATGCTTTTGACTTTCACTTCGCTCTATTTGTCGGCAGACATGGTCATTATGACCGCAGAATATTCCCTATTAGGCGACGGCTCGATCTTGACAGGAGCCTTCTGCTTGCTGAACGAGAAGAAAAAAGAATCGGAAGGCAGTATTTTAAGCTGATTCTGAAGATAAGTATAGCAAATGGCAAAAGACACATCCTCGCCATCATAATCGCAGCTTATCTCCTCCATTCCGGTTCCTATCTCCTCCTTGTCAAGCGAAGTCATTATGAGCTTGCCGGAAGTGAAATTCATGCAAACGCGCTTTGACTTGTCATCACTCATTATGCAAACATGCCTCAACAGCTTCGAAAACGCCTCAACCGAAAAAACAACCGTATTCGGATAATCTCTGCCGAGAATCGATGAAACAGCTGGATAGACCGATTTCGTAAGAACGGTCCAAATCGCGCAATCCTTGAACATCACATATATCACGCTATCCGAGAACCTAATCTCAAACGTATCATCCTCCGGTGCGATTTTAATAAGATCGCGAATAAATTTTGAAGGGATGATCATCGACTTGCCTTCGCTTATATTCGGAAAATCCAGCGCCTTCTTGTAAAAAGTCAGGCTTCTCGAATCGCTGCTCGTAAACGAAATAGAGTCAGATGCGAATTCCGCATATATGCCGCACAAATAAGGCTTCGATTCATCATCGGATACGGAGACGATCGCCTTGGATGCCATATCCAAAAAAACGTTTCTTGATACGCTCACCGAATCATCCGTTTCCGGAATCTCCCTGTATTCAAACGAATCCGCAGCGACATACCTTATCTTGTAATTCACCGTGGAAAGAACGGACGAGATGTAAAGAAACTCATCGTCAGTATCGAATTCCAGCATCTCCTCTTCTTTCAAATTGCGTATCATCTGCGTGAACAGCTCGCCCTGAACGGTTATCATCCCGTCATCTCCGCCATGCACCGCCAGCTTTCCCTCGAAGCCGGATGAAATGCTTGTGGCCTTTATTTCCAGAACGTTCTTGCTCAACTTGAAGAAAATGTTTCCGTAAATCGACTGGCTCGATTTCTGCTGGACGAATTCCAGACTATTCTGAACGATCTTAAGCAATTCGCTCTGCTTGCAACTCCACTTCATCAATCACCTCGAAAATTAAAACCTTACAAATAGAACTCGGAATCGGCGGCAACAACCCTGCACGCAAGAGGAACCCCCTCAAATGCATTGTTGCCAAACCTCGGGCTATGATACCTTGAGGCCCATTCCGACCTTCGGTTGCCGTACTTGATCTCCTCAAGCGAAGTACAGCCCTTGAACGCGTTATCACCAACATATTCCAGATATCCCGGAAAAGCCACGACCAACATCGACGAACAATCACAGAAAGCCCGCTTTCCGATTTCATATACGTTTTTCGGCAGTATGATCGATGCAAGCTTCACGCATCCGAAGAACGCCTCTTCCTCTATCTTCTTTATGCCTTCCGGAAGATCCAATTTAGTCAGCGACACGCAGCCATGGAACATCCTGCGCGTAACCGAATCCACATGCTTTGAATTGAATACCATGTCTTCCAAGGAGCTGCACCCCTCAAACACGCTTTCTCCAAGCTTCTCCAACCCAAATGGGATGGACGCCTTCTTGAGGCTTGCGCAACCGGAAAACGCCGAATCGCCTATCGATCTCAACGATGTCGGAAAATCAATGCTATCCAAAACTTCACATCCGGAGAATGATTCCTTTGATATCGAAACCAAGCGCTGGGATACCGAAACGGCTTTCAACGACACGCAATCCTTGAACAGCCCCTCCGAAATATTGAACACGGTGGTAGGAAGAACTATCGAATACAGCGAACTGCAATTGGAAAACGCATGATCCTTGATGCTAGTCACCGAAGCCGGTATGTTTATCGTCTTTATGGCATCACACGAGGCAAACGCATGGGAATGAATCGTCTTCAGACCACCTCTTTCTATCATTATGTTGCTAAGCGATGAGCACCCGAAAAATGCTCTGTCGCGTATCTCAACTATGGAATTCGGAATCCTTATGCTCTCGAGTCCGGAGCAGCCCTCGAACACGCTTGTGCCCAGCTCCCTCATGAATGTCGGAATGTTTATCTCCTTAAGCGAAACGCAACCCTCGAAGGCGCTCTTCATTATATTGAGAGTGCTATCGGTGAATTTCACCTTTTTAAGAGACGTGCAATTCTTGAAAGCCTCATACTCAACAGTCCTTATATTGGCAGGAATCGCAATTTCCTCAAGCGAAGAGCATCCGAAAAACGTTCTTTCGCATATGTCCGGAATCATCGGGATTTCCACAGACTTGAGTGATTGGCAATTCTCAAAGGCCGACACTCCGATATAATTCACCTTCGATGGAATATTGATGCTCTCCAAGGACTCACATCCGGCAAAAGCATTGTCGTCTATGATCTCCAGGCTTTCGGGAAGAATCACCCGCTTTAGATTAGTGCAGCTCCTAAAAGCTCCTTCCCCAATAGCGGTCAGCTGAATACCGGACAGATCCACAACCTCAAGATCCCTTCTTCCGGAATATTCCCCATGAAATATCTCCGTCCTGAATCTGGGAATCTCAAGCACCGGTATCGACTCGGAAAAGCCAAAAACGGGACATAGCATCAAGGCTGAAACAAGCAAAATGGCAATCTTATTCATTCTCATAAGGCATCTCGATCATATCCGTATGATTATATATAGTTTTTTTGAAATGTGCAAAATCACCCGATCCGGACCGACATGCCGCTACCCTGCAGATCTTCTAATGCGAATTCCAAAGGCTAAAGCCACGGAAAAACGCTCACTATAGCGCTTTCCTCGCTTCTAAGTATGCGACAACCGAGATTTCTGATAGCATATCCGCTTGCAACCAGCATCCTCACCTCATCTTTTGTCCATCCCCTCTCTCCGCCTATCGCCAATGCGCTTATTCCCGATTCGGGGCGGCTGAGTTTTTCCGAACCGTCCTGCTTCTCAAGCAAATACTTCGCCGAAACGCCTTTGCTCTCCAAATGCTCCAAGCCCTGCGAAATCGATTCGGCGAGAAAGACCTCCGGCTTGAATGCTCCGCCCGATATCTCACACCCCTGTTTGAGCAGTTCAATGCACTCGCCGTTCCTATAGAACGAACTGCTCATGTATGACTTTTCAGATAATTCCGTAGGCACGAAAACAATCCCCGAAACCGATGCCTCGCCGATGAAGCGCATCACTCTTCTTGCGCATATCGGCCTTATATACGAAAGCATCACATGCAAACCCAATCCCGACAAATCCGATTGCAAGCTCTCATACGAAAAGGAAATGCCGCTTTCGGAAACCGAACGAATGATTCCGACTCCCTGGCTTTTTCCCCATATTCCACACTTGAACCTATCCCCTTCGCCAAGATGCAGCACGCCAAGGATGTGCGAATGGATTCTCGATCCGCTGGCCACGACTCCGTTTCCGAACTCATCGATCTCGTTTTCGAACAATATTATATTCATATCAAAAACCGGACAGGAAAACTACTCCAAAAAATCCGAAACCCTCCTTATGTAATATTCGCAAAACAGCATCATATCATCTCTTATGCGAATGCTGCCATCCGATACCACCAAGCCATCGCTTTTCCTGCAAAATGAAATCAAGCGTTCGAGACGATCAGGATCGCACAACTCCCCAAGTCGGGAAACGCTCACTCCGAATTTGGTCCTCAAACCTGCTAGAACAAGCTCCACAGCAATATCCGTTCTGCCAAGATGCCCTGTTTCATAGCCCGAAAACACATTGGAAGCGGCATATTCCGCTGCAGAAATCCCGCATTTGATCTCCAATCCGGTGCCATCGGAAAAATAACACCTCGAAGAAGCATGGCTGCCTATGCCCAAAAAGCCATCACCCGTCCAATATCCCAAATTGTGCCTGCAATAGTTTCCGGTGCGAGCAAAAGCGGATACCTCATAATGCTCGTACCCCATGCCGGCAAGATATTCCCACTCCCGCTTGAGCTGCCGAGCCTGAGCCGCATCATCAGGAACAGCCCTCAACCCTTCGCCGACAAGCCTCGAATACGCCGTCCCCTGCTCTATCTGCAGCGAATACAGCGATATGTGCTCCGGCAATTCAAATCCGGAATTTCCACAATGTTCCGCAAATTTCGAAAACAGCGGCACGAATCGCTCGCGCTTATCAAAATTTGTAATGAAATCCAGATTCAACGCGGAAACAACCCCGCATTTTCTTGCCGGCAGGAGGACGCCATATAACAAATCAGTATCATCATATCGTCCGATTCGAATCCTGTCCCTTCTGGAGAAGCTCTGAACTCCAACGCTGAGCCTTGTGATACGGCCGCGCAGCATGTTCAGCATGTCCTCGGTAACAAACGAAACATTGGATTCCATGCTTATCTCAGCGCTGTTTCCGAGAATCTGCAATATCTCGCTGACATACCCGATATTTTCCGGCAGATTCGGAGTGCCGCCGCCTATGTAGATACTTGGAAAATCCCCATTGAAATACTCGCGTATCAAGGCCGATTCGGAGGCAAGCCTTTTAAAATATCCGGCTCTGACCCGCTCACCGGCAAGACCGGACGGAATTGAATAGAACGAGCAATATGCGCATTTTCTCCTGCAAAACGGGATATGAACATAAATCCGAGGAGGATGATTGCGATCGTAATTTTCCAACAGCATCATCAGAATCGAAACAAACCGATATGGAAAAACAATTCTTAAGTTTTTTCAAGACGCTTGCAAAAAAAATCCGCATCACCCTCCCGGGCAATGCGGACCCAATTACCACAACGCAAGAAGATCAATACGCCTTTGCAGTCCTTGCAACAGCCTTCCTGTTATGCTTTCTCGCAAACATCTTCTTCTTCCTGTTCAAAATGGTGGACGGTTTCTCATAATAGATATTATCCCTGTACTCTCTGATGATGCCTTCCCTTTCAACCAGCCTCTTGAACTTCTTTATCGCATGCTCAAGATTCTCGCCTTCCTCTACTTTCACAGTTGCCATAACCTTTTCTCACCACCTTGATGCCGTAAAAAATTGGCCGAAATCCGAAAATCACCAGCCTGCACGACACTTCAACTAATTCTAATCATTCGAAATAAAAAATCAAGCCCGCAACTTCAGACCGCATCATCACGCCTTTCAGACGCCCACGTTGTCCGGCCCGTCGCAAATGTTACATCTCCATCACATGACACCACATTGTGAACAAGATTGCCGCAATCATCCATGCCCACAACGCACCTGACATCGTCAACCCCGACAATCTCCCTCAAAAACGAACCGCTAATGCCAGTTATGCCCTTGGCGAAATATTGTTCTGGAATCGTCTCAAAAACCCAATCGACATAACTGAGGTTGTGCACATGCATGTTCGAATCCATGTCCCGACGCATCACTTTGAATTCCTTGCTGCTTATGATGCTTCCGATTTCCAAAGGGGATTTTATCAAAAGGGAATCCGTAGCCTTCGAATCGTCAAACGCCCATTTTCTTCTGAATATGTCCGCCACCTTGCATGGAAGCCTCTTCACCAGATCAATCATCGCCCAAACAGAAGAGCAACGCACCAGACTGTTTCCCTTCTCATCAATCAGAACGAATTCCCTGCGGCCTTGAAACGGAGACCATTTTGAAGCCCATGACCTTATTCGTATTTTCTCGGAATACCTCGGCAATCCGGATATCACACAACTTCCGCCGCGAAGAATCCATCCCAACCCGTCCTTCATCATGTCAAAAACGCTATACCCAACTGAGAGGCAGTTCTTTATAGCCGATTCCATAAGAAGCTCAACCACAGACCGCGGCTTCATAACTCCCATGTTATCAACCATCTCATACCTGACCTCATAATTGCTCTCAAATGCATTCATACGCATATATGATATATTATAATGGTTTTTAATGTCAACATAATATAGTTCTAAAAACAATATTAAATAGTTTTAATAAATTCTTCAGACGATGACTTTTGAATTTCTTCGCCATGCTCCGGAAAGATAGAATATCCAGGTTATCGTGAACCCCATGCCGAATCCGAAAAGACCATTCCACCAAAGCATGCGATATCCAAGAAAGCCACTTCGGCAAAACAAATACGTGACAGCAACGCGCAAGCCCAACGCGGCAGTAGCGACAAATGTGGGGAATGCGCTATGATTCGCTCCTTGGAATGCGCCAAAAATCGGGACATATGCCGACAACAGGATATTTATCAGCGCTATCGTGCGCAGATGATCAAGGCAAAAAACGGACGCCTCCGGACTAATGGAGAAAAAGCCCATGATCCTTTCCGCGAAAACCCACACCATACATGAAATAAAGGCTGTGATGACGATCGACATTATAAGAGTTTGGGCAACACCCTTATTCACGCGGTCCATCCTGTCCGCACCTATGTTCTGACCGGCGTATGTGGCTAAAGTGACCTGAAACGCATTGCATGGCAGATGCAAATACATTTCAACTCGCTGGCCAACTGTGAACGAAGCCGTCATCACTTGTCCGAAGCTGTTTACAGCCCGCTGTATGGCCGTAAGGCCAAAAGCCACTATCCCGAGCTGCAACCCTATCGGAAATCCTATTCTGATGCTTTGCTTAGCATGCTCCGAACTCCACACGTATTCGCGCAATCCATACCTAAACACCTCGTATTTTCGCCTCATGTAAAAATAAGCGGCGGCAAACGATACGGCTTGAGCAATGTCGGTTGCTATGGCGGCGCCTGCGACACCCCATTTCAATCCGGCGACAAAGACGGCATCAAGAATCACATTCATCACTGAAGCAATAAGAAGGAAATACAATGTGGCCGCGCTATCGCCTATAGACCTGAGAATCGCCGAAAAGATATTGTACCCGAATTGAAACACCAGTCCTGCGGAGTATATCTGAAAATACAAGACAGCCTGGTCGAGAAAAGCATCCGGAACGCTTACGAAACCACGCAAAACCGGCCGCGCGATCAAAATGCCCGCAATGCTGAGCGCCACCCCCATCGCCATAAGCAGAATCATTCCAGTCGATGCCGCCTCTCGCACGCGCCTCATGTCCCCTGCTCCATAGCTTTGGGACACAACCACTCCATTTCCAGAGGAAAACCCCATCGCGACCGCCAAGAACAAAAAGGAAAAACTGCTTGTCGTACCAACGGCAGACAGCGCAGCTTCCCCCGAAAAATTGCCGACCATTATGGTATCAACGGTATTATACAGCTGCTGCAAAAGAGATCCGAGCAAAACCGGCAGCGCAAATAGCGCTATCGGCTTCCAAGGGCTTCCCGATAGCATTTTCTCTCTTCCAAATCCATTTCCCATACACTCACTCCAAACACCGATTGCCGAAAATCATATCACACAACCTACCCGCTTTGCCAATATTGGAAAAAACAAATATACTAGAGCAAGAACAACAGGAGGCAAGCATATGAGAAAACTTCTGCTTATCACATTGCTGGCAACGCTATGCTCCGCGCTCGCCATAGCCAGCCCGGACATCCAATCGGACACTCAGCAAAACACCCAGCTGAACGCGCAGACGGATGCGCAACAAAATGCGCAACCTGATATTCAAACGGAAAGCCATACCGAAACCAATAGCGAGCAAATACCGGCCTACGCCGTCAAATCCGACAGCGCAGCCACTGCCGCAACAACGGCGCGAAAAGATCCCAGAAGCCTCATACGCATGGGATGCCTTGATTTGGGGTATGGCGGAATGGATCTCGTCTATAACGGATTCATCTACGGGTTAGGCGTAAATTCAATATATGGCCTCACAAAAGGAGATGTCTTCAAAGCCGGATTCGGATACAGAGGCGATGTATACACGAACTTCCTTTGCGAATATAAGGATCCAAGAAATGAAACAATGCCGGGACATTCCCTGGGAATAGATTTCATCGCCGGGGCAGGAGCAATCATAAACATCACGAATTCGCTCTCAATCGGAATCCTAATCGGACCGGAAGTGAATCTCGAGCTCATATCAGCAAGAATCCTGAACTTCGGATTCGGCACGGACATATGCCTTGCGATAGCAACAGGCGGCCCTACGATAGGAGTCGGAGCCACAATCAAAGTTCCTGCCGTGATAGCATGCAACTTCGACGCCATCCGAAGTCCGATGTTCGCCATCCTTCCCTACATAGGACTTGAATTATAAAACACTTCCAAGAACTTCAGAACCAATCCGATTCAGCCTGCGGCACTTCATTCCAAATCCGCAGGCGCTTATCGGATGGCAAATTCAAAGAACATGTTCTCGAGGCTTTTTCAAAAATACCGAAAAATCTTCGAAATCATCCCAATCATTTGAAGCTGATTCTGATCTCGCTCTCCAAGCGTATGTTGTAATCATTAGCAAAAGACAACGCAACATCCGCTGAGATATCGATATCCTCCCTGTAAGTCAGATTATAAATGCCTATGCCTACCGGAACGAGGGAAACCCCGATAAGACCAAGGCCAATACCAGTCAATACGTTGCTTTTCCTCTCGGCCGGAAGAGTCGAATTCACAATCACCATAACGGTTCCTGCCAACACGCCGCCCAAACCGGCTCCACCCCAAATCAGCCCGGAGTCATGTTTGGCTTTAACACGACGCTCTACCTCCAGCTTCTTCTCAAGCAACTCCGGATCTCCGATAATATCAACAAATTCGGACTTGGATATGGGTTCGCCACCTCTGAATGGTTCCCAACTTTGCATGGAAATGGATCCGCCGGCTTCCTCGTATGCTTTGGAATACCATTGGAGCTCATACTTGTCATACTGCACTTTCTGCATCGTGGAATTTATTATGCTTATGGAAAGCTTCTTGCTCTCGTATTCCTTCATCTGCTCAAAAGACCACCTATCGGAACTCGACGGATTGGCGGCAACAGCTTCGCTCTGCTTCGCATGAGAAGCATCCGGTGACAGCTGCTGCGATTTGACAGGATCGACGGCAACTGCGGCGGCGGCAGGCGACTCGCCCTTCAGCGCCGAGGACGCAGCCTGCGGCAAAGCACCCGACGCTTTCTCGGATCCGGCGGCAGCGGCGGCATCCGCATTAGCATCAACGGCGCCAGGCGCAGCGGAGCCGGAAGCAGCCGCAGCGGAAACAGCGGGAACAGCATCGGAGGCTTGCGCTTGCGCAACAGCGGGAGCAGGCGCATCGGCCGCAGGCGCGGAAGCGGTTGCGTCGGCAGAAGCAGAACCCGCATTGGAAGCGGAAGCATCCGCAGCAGGAGCGGCAAGCGCATCAGCCACGGGCGCAGAAACGGTGGCGGCGGAACCAGCAGCGGAATCAGCGGCAACGGACGGAACAGGAGCGGCGGCGGCAGGCGACTCGCCCTTCAGCGCCGAGGACGCAGCCTGCGGCAAAGCATCCGACGCTTTCTCGGATCCGGCGCCAGCGGCGGCATCCGCATTAGCATCGACGGCGCCAGGCGCAGCGGAGCCGGAAGCAGCCGCAGCGGGAGCAGGCGCATCGGCCGCAGGCGCGGAAGCGGTTGCGTCAGAATCAGCAGCAGGCGCGGACGCATCCGCGCCGAAACAATAGAAGCAGGCAAAAAACGCAAAAGCGGCAATCGCCAATATTTTTCTCATATCAAACACCTCACAATAATCTCTTGAGGTTTTTTCAATACTCATTTCAAAATGATGTGAAGCCTATTCTGGACCAGGGCATTCTTCGAGAGAACCGCAAAGCATGAAGGAAGGAGTTTTGAAAAAACCTTTTTCATTCTATCATAAATGCGCAAATTAGCCTAATCTGATATATCAGCATCCAGAATTATATGGAAATCCCAATCCGGTCTGATCGACTTGATTCTGGAAACAACCTCGTCGTAAATGCGCTGGCGCTCCTTGCAATCAAGACTGATTATCACGTCGCATCTGATGCTCTTGGCAACCTCATCGGCATAAAAACCGTGCATTCCGACTACGTCAGGATATTCGCCAACAATTCTCATGATCTCGTTTCGCGCCATTACAACAAATTCATCAGATTTGTTTCTAGCATATATTGAAATGCCGGTCATTGCAATTCCCGTCTCGTCATACACCTTTTCAGCTATCGACCTCTCAAGAGCGTCTATATCGGCAGCAACCATATCCTCCGGAATTTCTATGTGAACGGATCCGATCAGATTCGCATGCCCGTAATTATGTATGATCAGATCATAAGCGCCGAAAACCTGCGGGAACGATGTTATGATTTCCTTGACCGACTTAGCAAGCTCGGGATCCACCCTTCTGCCGAGTATCTCACTGGAAGTATCCATAACCATTCCTATGCCGGATTTGATTATATAAAGCGATATTGCAGCGCCCAACGGAGCTTCGAGATTGATTCCGAAGGCAATCCAAATGATTGCAGCAGCCAAAACCGATGTCGAAATCATCGCATCAAAGAGCGCATCCTTCCCGGATGCGCAAAGAGCATCAGACTTGTTTTCCTTTCCTCGTGAAAGATCATGCAATCCCAGCGCTACCTTAACAATCACGGAAGCGGCGATTATCACCATGCCGATTACGCTATGATCCGGCGCAACAGGATTCATAATCTTCCTGATTGATTCGATAAGCGACGAAGCGCCGGCAAACAATATCACCGCCGCTATGGATACAGCACTCAAATACTCAATGCGACCATGACCGAGCGGATGCTTTCTATCAGGAGCCTTGCCGGACATTTTTATTCCGAATATCGTAATAGTCGATGAAAGCGCATCCGAAAGATTGTTCACCGCATCCATCCTAACTGATACGGAATTCGACGCAATGCCGACAAAAAACTTGAATGCGGACAGCAGCACATTCACCAAAACGCCTATAATGCCGGCATGCAATATCCTATTCGCCCTCAAATCATCCATAGTCTGACCTCCTCCCATCATGTGAAGTCATACGGATCCATATCAAAATCCACTTTGAAATTCCCCTTGTATGAAATCCTGTTTTTCAAATCATTCAACATTGAAACTAAAGCATTAGCGGACACGCTTCTCAAAAGAAACTGCATTCTGTATTTCCCAGCTTCCTTATACACGGGACATTGACCTTCCTGAAACGCATCTATCTCATACCCATCCGCTGCGCCGCTGCCAGCGCCTGCAGCGCGCCCGATTGCATTATAATGCGCGACGAGCTTACGGATCAGAAAGGAAATCTCGCCAAAGCTCTTACCCAGCGCAGCCTCATCCTCGCTTCTGACAACAATCCTTGCCATTCTGGAAAACGGCGGAAACTTGAAAACCCTTCTTACGGCAAGCTCATTATCATAAAACAAATCATCACGACCGCTCTCTACATGCTTTATGATTTCCGAGGCGCTGCCATCCGTTTGAATCAGCACCTTACTGTCCTTCGAAAATCTTCCTGATCTTCCGGCAACCTGAACAAGCAGGGAAAAAAGCCTCTCGTCCTGACGAAAATCCGCAGTCATGGCATTTTGCGAGGCATTAATTATGCCAACAAGCCTCAGATTCTTGAAATTAAACCCCTTCGACACCATTTGCGTGCCTATCAGAATATCAATTTTTCCAGCTCCGAAATCACTGACGATCCTTTCGCTTTCGCCTTTTCTCGATGTGGTATCCGCATCCATCCTAACTACATTCGAAAACGGAAAAAGGTTTCTAACGACCTTCTCCACATACTCCGTGCCGTATCCGGAATAAAGCTCATTCGAGCTTCCGCATTCAGGACATTTCGAAAAATACGGCTCCTCCCTGTTGCATCTGTGGCACACAAACCTATTGCGACTCCTATGATATGTCATGCTAACGGAACAATCCGGACAAATTTTCTCATAACCGCATGTCTGACATTTGTAATGATACAAATACCCTCGCCTATTCAGAAACAATATCACGCCCCGCCCATTGTCTATCTCATCGCGCATCAGCTCCAAAAGCTCATCGGATATCACATCATCCGAATACTTCCTAAGAACCGTTATTATTTGAGGAAGCTTTGAATCATTGATCCTCTTGGAAAGCGTCAGCTCCCTGACTTTTCCGGAGCGAATCGCGCCAATGCATTCCAACGATGGCGTGGCACTGGCGAAAACCAACGCCGAACGATTGCCAGCCGCGCGCTTCTGCGCAACCTGACGGACATGAAAACGCGGGGACTTGCCGTCCTTATAGGATTGATCCTGCTCTTCGTCCACTATTATAAGGCCAAGATTGCAAAGCGGCGAAAAAACCGATGACCTTGTTCCCAAAACCATTCTGGTGGCGCCAGAAGCGCATCTTTTGAAAATCTCAGTCCTCATTTTCCGCGTGACATCGGAGTGGACCACAGCGACTTCATCCTCATCAAAAAGACTTGAAACGGTTTTATTCAATTGATTTGTAAGCGCGATCTCAGGCACGAGATATAGAACCGAGAAGCCATCATCAACCGCTTTTCTGGCGGCTCTCATCAGAACTTCGGTCTTGCCCGAACCCGTCACGCCCCTAAGATAAAGCAACTTCACATCCCTTGAAGCCACCGCCCCCGATATGGCATCATATGCGGCCTGCTGCTCGTCATTAAATGATATGGCATTCTTAACCACGCCGCATCGCGAAACAGGATTTTGGGAATCCGAAACCGCTTTAGGCTTCCTTTTATACTCATCGCTTATGCTGGGAAGAATCAAAGACAGGCTTTCGCTAAGGGACGAGATGTAAAACGTCGAAATCCATTCCGCCAAAGACATCAGCTCGCTGTTCAAAAGAGGCTTGTCATCAACTATCCTGCTAACAACCGAAAGCCGAATCCCCGCCGGAGCTTTCTCGTCACCGTCAACTGAAAATATTATGCCGTGCTTGATTCTGTTGGCAAATGGAACCTCCACCCTGCATCCGACAAGATTCTCCCGCCTCGAATCAGGCGGGAGAGAATAAGTATAATCGCATTTAACATAATACGGCAGATCCAGTATTATGACTTGAGCAATCATAGGTCAAGGAAACGAATCCAAAACACAAGCCGAGGCACCATGATGACGACCCGGCTCCATGCCGAACCCGAAAATCATTTCATCGCATCAGATGAAAAGGAATGAGGCAGGACGTCGGAAAACGAATGGACCTCCACCCTGCTCAAGTCGTGATTGCCCACAAACACTTTCGCATCATCCGATGCGAATTCCCTCAAAACCTGACGACACAATCCGCACGGCTCGAAAACGTTATCCGTGCTGTTCACGATATAAATCGCAGACAATCTAAAACTTGAGCCTTCCGCGGAAACAGCGCCGGCAATCGCGCTCTGCTCAGCGCAGATTCCGCACGGGTAGCTGGAATTCTCAACATTCACGCCCTTATACCGCTTGCCCGTTCCGGCAGACACCGCCACACTCGAAACCTTGCAGCTCGAATACGGAGAATGGGAGTTTCCGATATTCGCAAGCGCCTCTTTCAATATCGCCAAATCGAAATCCGAAATCTTTTCTTCCATAAGTCCTAGCTCGGATACTTGAAGGCTACGCTCTCGCCTTCCGTGATAAGCTTTCCGTCGCCCGGAATTCCAAGATAGAATCCATCGCCCATTATAAGGGTTCCCCTCAAATAGGTCTTCTTCACCTTCCCGACGAAAACATCATCGAAGAACATGGTATAGCCGGAAGCCGAAACTATGCTATCGGCAGGCTTCCATTCCTCTTCCGGATTGAATATGACTATGTCCGCATCGCTTCCGATATGAAGACAGCCCTTCCTGGGATAAAGTCCGAAAAGCTTAGCGGGCGATGTGCTCATGAGATTGACCATCTGCTGTATCTTAAGCCAGCCGCCATGAGCCAGACCGAACGTATGCACCGCGCTGAACATCTCGGAAGTTCCGGGAACGCCCGGATATGTTTTTCTGCAATCCGCAGCGGTATCAAGCTTCTGCTTTATCGTGAACGCACAGTGATCGGTGGCTATCACCTGGATCTCACCGTCCTCAAGCGCGGTCTGAAGCGTCTCGTTGTCATCCGCAGTTCTCAAAGGCGGAGTCATCACGAACAATGCGGCGTCCTTCCTCTCAAGAAGCGACTTGTTCTTATAAAGGTATGTCGGCGTGGTCTCAACGAAAATCTGCGCGCCTTTCTCCCTGAGATCGCGAACAGCCTCCAAACCTTTGGCACTGGAAAGATGAACTATATACAAAGGAGCGGAGCACTTCAATGCGATCTCGCCAAGAAATGTTATGGCTTTGGCTTCGGCATCATCCGATCGGAGATCCGCATGCGATTTCGCCGAAAAATCGCCTTTCCAGTTCTTCTCGGTCTTCTCTATGATATCGTTATCCTCGCAATGCGCCGTTATGAGCATCTTGCGCTCCGTAGCCGCCTTGAAAAGCCTCTCAAGATCCTTCTTCTTCTCAATCAAGTACCCGACATTCTTATAGGTCGTGAAGATCTTTATTATATTTATTCCTTCCGTGGAAAGCTCGTCAAGCTGGGTTTCGATATTGTCCGGAATGGATCCATACACTCCCTGATGAAGCGCGTAGTCAACAGCCATTCTGTCCTTCATTTCATTGATTCTGGCCTCGGCGCTTTCAAACAGCGTCTTGCCCTTTATTTGATCCGCGAAATCAATGACAGTCGTGCATCCGCCATATGCGGCGCACTTGGATCCTTCCTCGAACTTATCCGCCGTAACAGTTCCGCGCGAGACCAATCCGTAATGCGTATGGGCATCTATGAAACCCGGCATGACGCACATCCCTTCCGCATCGATTATCTCCGTCTCCGGATCAAGCGTATTCGGATTTATCTTCTTGGCAATCCTGCTGATTTTCTCATCAACAATCAATATATCCTCTCTCCTTATCCACTCGGTATCGACAAGGAGACCGTTTTTAATCAATATCGTTCCCATAATGAATTATGATAACACTTTTTCATCCAACTTTCAAAAGAGGTTTTTTCAAAACTCCTCCCTGCATGCCGCTCGCTCTTTTGAATCAGGGCATAAATCCGATAAATTCCGCTCGAGAACACGCTAATACATGCAGTATTCGCGGTTTTCTCGAAGAATGCCCTGGTTCAAAATATGCTTCGCATCATTTTGGAATAAGTTTCGAAAAAACCTCAAAAACGCCATCAGAGCCTTTTGCAGTCCCGCATATGATGCCAATCAGCCTGAGCTTCTCGGAATCAGTCAATTTGCCAACCGTCTTCTCCAACACCAGCCTCGCATAATTGAAATCATATGCGGTCTCGCTTTTGCCGTTTCCCATCAGCTCGTCAACAGACACCCCGAAAGCCTTGGCGATATTCAGAATGACATCTATCCTCGGAGTCCTTTCACGATTCAAATATTTTGAAACAGACGCTTCGGTTATCCCCGTCCGCTCCGCGAGCTCCTTCTGCGTCACACCCCTTTGGGTCATGAGCGACTGCAGCCTGTCAACGAAATCACCCATACGATCACTCCGCACCATGCCTGACAGCGCAAGCGGCACATTCACTTGCCATAAATATAGTCATAATAGTAATCACATGCATAATCAACGGCACGATCATCAATACAGTCATCAGCACAATCACCAGCGTATTCATATTCGACATAGTCGCAAATCGTCTTATCCAATGCAAGCCTGTACTTGGAAACGATCCTCTCTTCATCTTCAGACAGTTTTTCATGAAGGCGATGCCTGGCCTCCATCTCCTCGCTCGCCCATATCGCAACATCTATCGGAATGCCGAACGCATTCATTATGTAATTCGAATTTCCGAGATAATCATCAATCTGATCGATAGTCGCCAAACAAGAAGGAATCATGAGGCAAACCGCAAAATAGGCAATTTCCATATCATTACTGGCATCACAACCATTGCATCTCAACACAGTCTCAGCGATCAGCCTCGCAATCTCATAATTAGAGTTTACAAAAACATTAGGCCCATCCACGTTAATGCACATCTTCTCTGCCAGCTCTCTCATATCAAATGGGAATCTGGCCGGCATATAGTCTCCGATAATCTCTGCTGCAAAAGTTCTTATCTTCAGTCTCTCAATAATACCCATAAGCCCTGTCAGTCCTTTCCGAGTATCTCGGTATCGTCGTCCATTATCACCTCCCTGAACGGGCGGCCGGCGATGCACGTGGCCTCCAGAAGCTCGTCCATGGTGTCGTAT
>CADBSO010000103.1 GCA_902797395.1 uncultured Spirochaetales bacterium | reverse complement strand
TGGCATAGGTTTGGCTTGCGCGTTGTGTTTCAGCGCCTTGGGATCCGCTTTCGGAGCCGGAATAGCTTCGCAAGGGGCGATAGGCGGATGGAAGAAGTGCTATATGCAGTCGAAGGCGGCGCCTTTCACTATGGTTGCTTTTTCCGGAGCTCCGCTGACTCAGACCATATACGGATATCTTCTGTCGACATTCATTTCGAGTTCTGCCGCATCCGGTGCTGTTTCGAAGACTCCGATGCTTGGCTTGGCTGTTGGCGTTTTCGCAGGAATGGCTATTGGCTTCAGCGCATTCTTCCAAGGAAAAGCTGCTGCTGCGGCATGTGACAGCTTGGCTGAGACCGGAAAGGGAACGGCGAACTACTTTATCGTCGTCGGAATCATAGAGACGGTCGCATTGTTCACTTTGATATTGGGAATGCTTTTGCTTCAGTAAGGTGTTTGAAGATTCGCTATGAGATATTTGCGTTTGTTTGTCATGACCGTCATGCTGCTTTCAGTGGCGATTGCCTGCAAGCAGAGTAAGATCGTAGATTTGTATGGCGTGATCAAATTGGTTTATTTTCTTCCCGATGAGACGGGAAATCGCTATTCGGTCAGTACAAGGGAGATTTCGTTCCGCAAGGGATCTAGCTTCAATCGCAGGGATAGCGAGGCGCTGTTTGATGGGCTTGAAATTGATAAGTTTGCGATAAACAAGCTTTTCTTATCCGTCAAAGGCGAGGATCTTGTGAAATCGGGAGATTACTCGACGCCGGGCTCCATGCCTGATGATAAGGTCGGTACGATTCTTTATCGAACCAGATCCAGTCTTAGGGAACTCGATCTGACATCGTATTATTTTGCTGAAAGCACGAATTTGTATGCTTATTATGATCCCGTTCATGTTGCAGGGATAGATTTCAGGGGTGATTATTCCCAGGATCCTGTGACGAGTATGACTTCGTTCAATATAGACGCCTTGGTTTCTCCCGGAAACGCTGCGGATAAGAATGTTTCATGGACATGCAGGAGCCGAACGGATTATCCGGGGGATGATGAGGATGTTTTGAAAATCATCAATCGTACGACAAGGGGTCTTTCTCTTCAAGTTGTGGCTATGGTGCCTGGCACATGCACTGTTGAAGTGGTTTCCGATGACGGAGGGTATTCGAGGACTTGCGATATAACCGTAGTTCCGTTTGCGGTTCCGGTTCCTATTGAATTGGGCGGTGACAGCTCTTTGTTCCTGGATCACAACAGCGTGAACTTGCCGGCGGATTACAAGACCGGCTTCGTGTGGGAGAGCCTCGATAAGAGTAAAGTTGATTTCCAGGATCCGGATTTGCCCTATAAGGCAACTGGTTTTGAAGCCACTGGCGAGGATGGGGTTGTGATAAGAGGTGTTAGAAAAGACGCTGGTGGCAAAACCGATCTGGTGGCTTATTTGCGTTTGAGGGTGATTGAGCCTCCTGCGGGCGATTAATTGTTTGATGTTTTTCTTTCGCGCGGGTTTTTCGGATGCGCAGGTGCGGTCCGTTGGATCCGCGCTGTGTTTTTTTGGTTTGGTGTTGCTATGAAAAGAAATTGTTGTTTGCTTCTTGCTTTGTCTTTGGTGTTTGCTTTTGTCTTGTCGTGCGCTTCAATGAAGAATAAAAAGCTTCAGCCCGGCTTGTATGAAATGGAGTTTTCCACATCCGACTATTCCTATGCGATGAGTATTTTGAAAGGCGAGAGGGGCAAGGAAAGGGATGATGTCGACAAATCAGACATCAGGTTCGACTTGGGGTTCACATCGTGCGTGGAGCAGGATGGCATAATGGCAAGAAGCTATATCGATTACGTGCGTGATGCGGCTACATTCGTGATAAGAACGAAGGGCGGGGCTGGCAGATATGCGAGCGTCGGAGTCGCTCCGGGTTTTGATTCCATGAATGATGGGTTTGTCAGCAAGGCGCTTAAATTCGATTCGTATTACAAGGTCCTTCCGTTTGTTTTAGTGGACGGAATAAACGAGAAGGGAGTGGCGGTCTCATTAAGTTCGTATCCGGTGAGCGATTTCTCTCCGGAGATGGTGATAGATTTGTACAAACACGGCAATTTCAGTCCGAAGAGGCGTGAGGAAATGGTCAGGAACATGATCAAAGTGAAAGAGGAGAAGAGCTTCGCTGAAAGGCTTGCGGAAGTTGCTGTTCTCAATTCGCAGGATCTTGAGGAGTCTGGAAAGGAACCGGCTGATGAGATTTTTGTGATCATGTCTGTCAGATATTTGCTTGACAAGGCGGATTCCGTAGATAGCGCCGTGGAGGCTCTTAAAAAAGTGAGGATACTTGATTATCCTACTCCTGATGACAAGACAAGAGGCTATCACTACATGATCGCAGATGAGAGCAAATGCGTTTGCGTGGAGTTCGTTGACGGAAGGATGTATGTTGATGAGGATGCTACCGTGATGACTGACTATTCCTTCAATAATCTCGGTTCGTATTCCGTGATGGGTCAGGAAAGGTATGATTTGTTCAAGGAGAGGCGCAGGGGCATGACCAGCAAGAGGGCTGTCATAAACGTCATGAAGGATCTGTATTATTCGAAAGCGTATGATGTGTCGAATCCCAATAGATTTTGGTATTCCGAATGCTATTCGGATAAGGGGCTTTTCATGTTCAATCCGCCAAGCCTGGAGGAAATTGATGAGAGTTTCGACGGAAAGCGTTTCATGTATGATTATTTTGATGAGGTTTCCGAGAATCAGAAGAATATCAGAAGAATCATTTCCGCAATGATGAGCAGGCAAAAGCAGAACAACATACTGTATTCCGCGCATGTCTCCGTTTATGACATCAAGAACAGGTCTCTTACGCTTATAGCAAGAGAGAATAATATCGAATACGATTTCAAGATATGATCATGGATGAGGAGATTGATGGCGGCAAGGATGCGGGCTCCGCTGACTTCAGCCGCAGGTATTATTTGCATTACCCTGTGACTAATCAGAGATTTGTTGGTGAATTTTCCGGTAAAAAGCTTGATTCGGGGGATATGCTTGTTGCGAATATTCCATTTGGAGGCATGAGCGAGAAGGATATAGTTGAGGTTCAGTGCGAATGCGTTTGCCCGAGAGCCTCGGATCCTGTTGTGGAAGTTATTGGGATCGCGGATGAGGATGTCCTGGCTACATCGAGGGAGAACGCATCAAAGGACGGATCCTGCATGGAGAGGGCGAAAAGGATAATCGATTCCGTTGGCATAAAGATGACTTTGATCAATGCTCATCTCATGCCGTTTTCGAAGATGCTCGTATTGTTCTTTTCGTCTCCTGGGAGAGTTGATTTCAGGCCGGCGCTTGCTCCTTTGAGCAAGGAATTCAGAATGAATATAAATCTCCAGCAGATTTCATTCAAATCAGAAGCCAAGAATTCGGATTGCTTTGGAATATGCGGGAGGAAGCTGTGCTGTAGGGGTGTGCCGAGCATTGTCGAAGGCGTGTCGGTGACGCATAAGAAAGTTCGAAACCAGAAGGAATCCTTGAACTCGGCTAAAATGCAGGGTCCGTGCGGGAAATTCTTCTGCTGTTTCGCTTTCGAGGAGGAATTCTACAAATCGCAGAAAAAGTCCTTTCCGGCCAAGGGCGATAGGATCGTGTCGCCTACTGGCGAGATATTCAAGGTGAAGGACATGAATTATGTTTCCGAAGTGATAAAGGCCGAAAATGAAGAGAAGGGTGTTAGGTCATTCAGAAAAAGCGAGTTGCAGAAAGTCGGAAATGGCGAGTGGAAAGTTGCTGATTCCATATAGGGTGGGATATGTTCAATAAAAGGAAGGATGCGTATTATTGCTACGATGTCACGAACTACATGAGGATATTTCCGTATATCTTCAAACGCAGATGTGATAGTCTGGTGTTTTACGAAATAGAATTTGACATCACTAATCTTGTAAGGTTTGTTAAGGAATATAACCGACAACATAAGGAAGAGTTTGATGAATACAATCGCACTCATGACGATAAGAAGTTTCCTTTGAGGCTGACAACTGCGATATTGATTGTATATGCGAGGGTCTTGGCCATAAGGCCGAAACTCAATCGCTTCATAAAAAACAAGAAGCTGTGGCAGCGCAAGGAGATATCCCAGGTATTCATAGTCAAGAAATCATTTACGGAAGAAGCTCC
The DNA here is from genome assembly GCA_902797395.1 of uncultured Spirochaetales bacterium. GTDB lineage: Bacteria > Spirochaetota > Spirochaetia > Sphaerochaetales > Sphaerochaetaceae > UBA9848. The sequence continues at coordinate 23,594 of CADBSO010000103.1, read as the reverse complement.
CGAATTGTCGGAAGAGCTTGTTTTCGATAAATTCGGAACTTTTGATTCATATGTTCAACTGATTGAGAGCTACATAAACAGGTGTGAGACATCCGACATAGATGAGCTGAACAGGAACGATATGGTTGTGGGCGCGCTTTTCAGGTTTCTTCCGAAATGGCTCTTGCAGCTGGCTGTGGGGATCGTAGGATTCAAGGACAGGATTACCGGCATGGGAAAATGGCTGCATCAGACGGATTGCCTGCATTCGTCGGTTTTCACAGCGAATCTTTCAAGCCTCGGGATTTCGGATTCGGCGCCTCATCATCATTTGTATGAATGGGGAACGACGAGCATTTTCACGATTCTCGGTCCGGTTCGCCGCATTAGGAAACAGGATGCTGACAAATCCGATTATAAAGATACGATCAAGATCGGTCTGACGGTGGATGAGCGCATATGCGATGGGTTTTATTTTGTCAAAAGCATGAGGATCGTGGGTGATTTTATGGAGAATCCTGAGAAGCTGTTGCATGTTCCGGCTCCTGAGGAGATTCCTCATCTCATGACCAAAAAGGAATACAAGGCTAATATTAAGGCCAGGAAAAAAGCATTGAAAGAGAAAAAAAGAGCGAGGAGGGCACAAAGCTGATGAATTCATTTGTTTCAAATGCCTGTTATGACGACGAGGACGAGGAGAAGATCAAGAAGGAGCCGATGCAGATAGACAAGGAGACCCTTCTTAAGACAAGGATAATCACATTGTTTTCGGAGATCAATAAGGATAGCGCGCAATCCGTCATACGTCAGCTGATAATGCTGGATAGCGATGACTGCACCAAGCCGATTTGGATTTATGTGAATTCTCCGGGTGGGGAGGTTGATTCCGGTCTTGCCATTTATGACATGATCAGGTTTGTTAAGAGTCCGGTCAATATGCTTGGTGTCGGATTGATCGCTTCGGCCGCTACGATCATATATTGCGCTGTTGACAAGTCGCATAGGTTTTCGCTGGAGCATTCCACATATCTGATACATCAGCCTCTTGCGAAGATGAGGGGTGTTGCGATTGATGTTGAGATATATGCGAAGAAGCTTGATCAGATCAAGAAGCTTCTGAATACGGTTTTGTCGCAGTCCACAGGAAAACAGCTTGCTGATGTGGAAAACGATACCGATAGGGATTATACCATGACTGCAGCAGAGGCTTTGCAATATGGTCTTGTTGGCAGGATAATCCGCAACGTCAGTGAAGTTTGATAGCGTTGCGGTTCGGTTTTTGAGGGAGGTCATGCAGTGAAAGGGAAGAGCTTCAGGTTTTACTATCTTATAGTGTTGTCTTTTCTGGTTCTCAGCATGATCTTTCTTCTTGGCTTTGCAGTGTTCAGTGAAAACTATGGTGTCTTCGGGAAAGTCATAGCCGCAGATGAGAGCCGTAGCGGCAAGACGCGCCTGACCATAGCGCTGGCGGATGATTGGGGGCGGCCGGTATATAAGGAGATTGAGGTCAGAATAGGTGACGGCGAGAGAATCCGCTATATTCTCGAGGCTTTGTTTTCGTATCCTTCGGATGATCCCGAGGCGAAGAACTACATAGATCCGAACACCAAATTGCTTGATTTCCGAAAAGAGGGCGGTCATGTTTATGTTTCCCTGACGAATGATTTCAAAAGCAACCAGGGATCGCGCCTTTCGATTTCATATTCGCAACTCAAGAACACGCTGAAATTGGAATATCCTGATATGGATAACTGCACTATAATATATTCCGATTCGGCTATATCGATATAATGCTTTCCGCTATTGAAATTCGCATGCGTTCTGCAAAATCAGGCTTCTAAAAGTGATTTTGAGTAATTATTACCGTTTCTTGTGGTAAAAAACGGACACTATTTCCCTTTTTTTGTATTTTTTTACTGATTTTCGATTGGCACATAAGTTGCAATATGAATTATATCATTATTAGCTTGACCGGTTTTTTTGCGAATCGGTTTTAGAGGGCATTTTTGAAAGCTCGGCCGTCACTTTCGGCCTTGAGGCTTTCAGAAGCGTTTTGAAGGAGATGATATGGCTTTTATATCCACTACGATTATTGCAGTGAAAAAGGATGGGAAGGTTGTGGTTGCCGGCGATGGCCAGGTGACTGCGAACAATACGGTGATGAAGGGCAATGCGCGTAAGGTCAGAAGGCTGCTTGATGGCAAGATAGTAGTCGGTTTCGCAGGCGGTACGGCGGATGCTTTTACGCTGACAGAGCTTTTCGAGAAGCATCTTAAGAGCAAAAACGGCGACTTGACAAGAGCTGCTGTCGATACCGCAAAGGAATGGAGGAGCGACAAGGCGCTGCGTCAGCTTGATGCGATGATGATCGCTTCCGATGGCAAGAAGATTTTTCTTATGACTGGTGTCGGGGATGTGATTGAGGCGGAAGATGATGCCATAGCGATTGGAAGCGGAGGGAATTACGCTCTGGCAAGCGCCAAAACCTCATTGGCTTTGTGTAAGGAGCATGATTTGAAGCTCAGCGCAAGGGATATAGCGGTAAGGGCTTTGGAAATGGCGTCTTCGCTATGCATATACACTAATTCGAATTTCACAATAGAGGAGATACAAGGATGAAGGAAGATTTGGATAAGATCACACCGAAGGAAATCGTCAGTGAGCTTGATAAATACATAATCGGTCAGGACAAGGCTAAAAAAGTCATAGCGGTTGCCTTGCGCAACAGGCACAGAAGGAAACTTCTTTCCGAGGAAATGCGCGAGGAGGTTTCCCCGAAGAACATAATACTGATTGGAAGCACCGGCGTCGGAAAAACGGAAATCGCGCGGAGGATATCAAAGCTTTTCAATGCGCCGTTCATAAAGGTGGAGGCTACGAAGTATACGGAAGTCGGATATGTCGGCAGGGATGTGGAATCAATGGTTAGGGATCTTGTGTCTCATGCCATAAATATGGTTCGTCAGGAGGAAACGGTCAAAAACGGTGATAATCTCGATCTTATTGTCAATCGCAAGATAGCCGACATCATAATGAAGGATAGGGACAAGGATCCGTATTTCAGCGGCGCTTCATCCGATAGCATTGTAGAGGATGTGAAAAAGGGCGTTTACGATGAGTACAGGATCGAGCTGGAGATGGAGAACAAGCCGCCTCAAATCGAGTTCGATCTGATAAACCTTGGTGATATGAGCGAACTTTCATCAATGCTGGACAACATGAAGAATATGGTCGGGAACAAGCCTAAGCAGGGAAGCCAGAAGACAATCTCCAAAGTTAGCGTTCGCGAGGCGAAAAAGATTCTCAAGGACAGGGAGGCGGAAAATGCCATTGATGAGAACAAGGTCAGGGAGATTGCGCTTGAAAGGGTGCAGAGCAGCGGGATCATATTCATAGACGAGATCGATAAGATTGCTGGAAAGAACAGCTCAAGTCAGGTCGATGTGTCTCGTGAGGGTGTTCAGCGTGATATCCTTCCGATCGTAGAAGGCACTAAAGTCAACACTAAGTTTGGGGTTGTTGATACCACACACATACTTTTCATAGCCGCAGGCGCGTTCCATGTTTCAAAGCCATCTGATCTTATTCCGGAATTGCAGGGAAGATTTCCGCTTAGGGTAGAGCTTGAAAGCCTTACGGCGAATGATTTCTATAGGATACTTACGGAGCCTGAGAATGCGTTGATCAAGCAATATAAGGCTTTGATGAAAACGGAAAATGTTGAATTGGATTTCCATGATGATGCCATAAGAGAGATAAGCGAGATCGCGCAGGAGGTTAATTCAAGTTTGGAAAACATCGGTGCGAGAAGGCTTCACACGATTCTTGAGAATCTGCTTGAGGACATATCATTCAACGCTCCGGATCTTTCAGGGCAGAAGGTCGAGATAACAAGGGATTATGTCAAGGAGAAGCTTCGCGATACCGTTAGGAATCAGGATCTTTCCGGCTACATTTTGTGAGTTTGACTTTTGAAAACGCTAATTGGGAGGTTTTTTTCAAAACTAATTTTGAAATGATGCGAAGCCTGTTTTTGAATCAGGGCATTCTTCGAGAAAGCCGCGAATACTGTATGTATTTGGGGTTTTCAAGAAGAATCCATTGGCATTTTTTTTCTGGAGAAGAGAAAAAATGAAGCCTTGATTCAAAAGAGCAAGCAGCATGAAGGGAGGAGTTTTGAAAAATCTCTTGGCAATATGAGGCGGAGACATGCTTGGGCGATTTGGCTCGGAAATGAATATGCGTTGGCGCATATCGATGCTTTCGGATCGAATCTGATCGATAGGATTCGCCTCAGATTGCTGATATTGCTTCTGTTTCGCGTGTTTGAGCGCATTTGCGGCTTCCTTGGAGAACAATGCGCCGGTTCGAAGGGGTTTCGCATCATCTTGAGATGAGTTTTGGAAAACCTCAGGTCATTTGAAATTGCGAAACTAATTCGTTTGACATATAATATAAAATGTGAAAATATACAAATGCATAGCAAAAACCCGTGACGAAGCGCTGTCAGAGGCGATTAGGAAGTATGGAATTGATATTCAAATCGCATATGAGAGGGAGTTTCTCTACGGTCTTTTCAATCGGAAATGGATTGAGCTCGGTTTTTTTCTCAAGGATGCCGAGGATTATGAGGTGAAGAGCAGGTTCGTTTCATCTGATTATCTCAATGCGGCATTTGCTTCGAATAGGATTTCAAAATTGCTTTCTGAAAATGACTTTTCATCTGAGATTATTGAGAGATTGATAGGGAAGTACTATTCTGATGCCTCTGAAAACGGGAATCTGGCGTCTCTGTCTGCGATTAGCGATTTTCTGTCGGTTGAAATCGCCGGAATGGCAAGAAGCGTGTCGTTTTTCCAAAATACGATGCGAATGGCGACCGGACTGCCGAGGCATATTGTATTGCTTTCGCCGTTCGATTATGATCGGGGAGGGTTTTTGAGTCATCTTGTTTCCGTGCTGAAATCGGATGATGCCAGGTCGGATTATTCCGGCGGCAATCGTTTTGTCATTGCAAATCTTGACAGGAACGATGCGTGCGCATCTGATGGGGTTGGCGTGCGCAATATTTCCGGACTTGACGAATTGCAGTCGCTGTATGACGGTTTGAATGGTGAAAGGCTGATAGTGAACGTGGGGTGCTCCAGGTATTTTGATGTCCGGTATGCTGATGAGATTGCCGAAGTTCTTGGAGCAACATCCGGGGATTCGGCGCTTTTGCTGATGCCTTCGTGCGTAAAGTCCTCTAAAATCGCAAGTCTCATTGGAGCGCGAAGATTTTTCGGTGTTGCGTGGCTTTCCTTATCACGTGACGATACTATCGGGAATATCATATCATCGAGTTATGTGTCGGGTTTGAAAAGCATTTTCATGGATTGTGAGGAAGGGATTGTGAAATGTGATGACAAATCGCTTTTGAGGCATACCAAGGGCGGTCTTTCTGAGATTCTCAATATGGCATGATATGGTTTTCTCCGGGGGAATCAGCGGCTGGACGGCAGCTGCGGCGATGGGATGCAATTGTAAAAATAATCGAACATAAATATAATATGATGTGATTACACGACATAGTTTTTTTGGAGGTCGTTCGCATTATGAAATTACCTGAAAACGAAGTCTTCTCATCAAAGGACTCGGATTACAAGTGGATTGTTAGAAAATTCGACAAGAAGGATTATTCCGTCAGCGAGAAGATGTTCTCAATGGATGTGGCGCGTACTGCGAGAAAGTTCCACAGGCAGATTCCAGGGTATAAGACATCACCGCTTGTGAGTCTTCCTCATCTGTCATCCATGCTCGGAGTTGACAGCATATGGATAAAGAACGAAGCCATGAGGCTTGAGCTTAACAGCTTCAAGGTCATGGGCGGCTCGTTTGCCGTGTATAGGCTCATACAGAAGAAGCTTGGCCTTAGCGATGATGAGATGAGCTATGAGTACCTCATGTCGAAAGAGTGCAAGAAGGCTTTGGGTGAGATGGTTTTCGCTTCGGCTACGGATGGAAATCATGGAAAGGGTCTTGCTTGGATTACGAACAAGCTCGGATACAAGTGCAACATATATGTTCATAGCGGCACCAGCAAACCCAGGATAAAGGCCATTGAGAACTATGGCGCCAAGGTGAAGGTTGTGAAGGGCAATTATGATGATGCGGTCAGGGCTTGTCAGGAGGATGCCGATAAGAACGGATGGCAGGTCGTCAGCGATACTTCATGGCCCGGCTACACCGAGATTCCGACATGGATAATGCAGGGGTATAACACCATGCTTCTTGAGGCGCAGGAGCAGTTTTCGTCACAGGGCATAGTCCGTCCCACACATGTTTTTGTTCAGGCTGGTGTTGGAGCGATGGCCGCAAGCGTGATAGGTTTTTATAGCGCGCTTTTCAAGGAGGATTCGCCGAAATTCGTTGTCGTAGAACCGGAAAACGCCGCTTGCCTTTATGAGACCGCTTTGGCTAACGATGGGGAGTGCCACAGCGTTAAGGGCGATCTCGATACGATCATGGCTGGTCTGGCTTGCGGTGATCCGTCGCCCATCGCATGGGAGATACTCGGCAGGCAAGCTGATATTTTCATACGGGTTCCCGATTACATAGCAGCTAGGGGAATGAGGATTCTTGCGACTCCGATTGCTGATGATCCGTTTGTCATTTCCGGTGAAAGCGGCGCTGCGGGTTTGGGGGCATTTTATGGCATAATGTCGGAAGTCGCTGACAAGAAGGCTCAGACATACATAGGCAAGCTCAAGGAGCAGCTTGAGATCAATGGCGACAGCAAGGTGCTGTTCATAAATACTGAGGGGAATACCGATCCGATAAGCTTCCGGCAGATAATCTGGGATGGAATGAATCCTGTTCCGGAGAAGTTCTGGACCGAAAGGTGACCGAGCGGCTTTTTTGACGGCCTTGTTTTCATGGCATTTTTAAGAGCTCTGGAAGCGTCCTTAGGGGAGGAATATGGGAGTAGAGTTTAATATTGCGCTTACAAAACCTGAACTCGAAGTCGGGAGTGAGGATGGAGCTACATTCAATCTGACCATTAAGGATGGGGCGATGAATGTGCTTGGCATTGATTTTCTGTTCGAGTATTATCCGGCGTTGAGCAAGGTCGTGGATGATGTGAATAGCTTTCTTAAGAAAGATGATGCTGATGATATCGGAAAGAAAGCCAGCAGCTTGATGAATATCAATTATTCTGCGAGATTCAGCAATTCGGAGGTTATTTGCGCGAATCCGAAAATGCCGCTGAAATATGGTGATCAGTATGTGATAGTCGGTGAGGTCAGCAGATTGATCAAGAAAGTTGATTCCTGTTGCTTTTATGAGTTCAAATCCGGCGATTGCGTTCCTTCGGATGGCACGATGCCGCTAAGAGTGGTTGTGTTGTCGGATGAGAAGGTCGAATATGCGGCTGGCCGCAGGTATCTGATAACCGCCTTTATAAAGAGCTTGATGCCGTTTGAGATATCATTTACGGTCGTGAAAAGCGTGTTGCTTGATGAGAATCAGGATTTTCCGGATGAGAGGTCGAGACAAAACTTCATGGATATATTGGACATTTTATCCATTCAGGATGACGGAAGAGCTATCACAATACTTGAGAAAAAGGAGATAGATCTGCGTATCAGACAAAAGGTTTCGGGGATCAGCGGAACCTGAAAACACTTGAGCGTACGCAAGCTGCGGTTGTCCTTGAACTTTATGCGGATTGTTGTATAATTAGAACGATACCATTAGATTTTCTTGAGGGGGAAATTTATGAAAAAAGGATTTTTGGCAGGCTTGGCGATCGCCATGGTTGTCCTTACGATGTTCGCGTCTTGCAGTAAGAAGGCTGCCGGTACGGGAATTACAACGAGGATTCTCACCGATGCCACGGGAATTGATGATAAGAGCTTCAATGCCTCGGCATGGAGAGGAATCGAGAGATTCTACGACAATACTTCTTTGAGGAACAAGAGCTACAGCTATGTTACCGCTCAGTCTCAGGATCAGTATATTCCGAATCTCAATAATGCGGCTGACGAGGATATTTCTCTTATAATCGCTTCCGGATTCACATGGTCCGATTCGATCAAGACTGTTGCTTCACAGCATCCGAACCAGAAGTTCATGCTTATTGATGCGGCAGGTGTCAATCTTCCTAATGTTGTTGAGACTCTCTTTGCTGAGGAAATGGGTTCGTATCTTGTTGGCGTCATCGCTGCTGAGCAGGCCAAGGCCGAGGGTATCGAGAATCCTGGATTCGGGTTTGTCGGCGGTGTTCCGGGCGCAACCATCACCAAGTTCGAGATGGGTTATGTCCAGGGTGTCAGGTCCGTGTTCCCGAATGCGAGGATAGTCGATTACTACGCCAATAACTGGGGCGCTCCTGAAATGGCTAAGGCTCAGGCCAAGAACTGGTTTGATTCCGGAATCTACTGCATTTTCTCCGCAGCTGGCAGCACTGGAAACGGTGTTATAGCTCAGGCTAAGGAAGAGAGAGCCAAGGGAAAGAAGGTTTGGGCTATTGGTGTTGACAGCGATCAGTTCGAGGACGGACTTTACAACTCAACCGATTCCGCAGTTCTTACTTCGATGCTCAAGAAGGTTGAGAATGCCACATTCCAGATTCTTACCGAGTTGAAGGATGGCAAGTTCATCAGCGGAATCAGAGTGTTTGATTTGTCTATTGATGCTGTTGGATATTCCGACAGGAATGTCAAGATGGCGAAGACCGCGAAGGATGCGGCCGAGAAGGCTAAGAAGAACATTCTTTCAGGCAAAGTTGTTGTAGAGAAGACTTTTGCCGGAGCGAAGGCGAAGGGACTCGTTCCCGCTTCATTGCATGCTGTCGATGACTGATTCTTCCGAGACGTATTGAAGTGAAATTCATATGGCCGCATTTCCCTGTGTGAACTTGTGTTTTATGGAGGGGGATGCGGTTTTTTTTAAAATGATTCTCCAAGCGGAGATTCAAATCATTTTTTAGGAGATATATTATGGAATATGCAGTTGAAATGTTGAATATCACGAAGGTTTTTCCGGGGATCATAGCGAATGATGATGTTACGCTGAAGGTTGAGAAAGGCGAGATACATGCGTTGCTTGGTGAGAATGGTGCGGGTAAAAGCACGCTGATGAGCATTTTGTTCGGAGCATACAAGCCTGAGAAGGGAAAAATCAGGATAAACGGCCAGGATGCGAATATCGTAAATTCCAATACGGCTACGGATTTGGGAATAGGCATGGTTCATCAGCATTTCAAGCTTGTCCACAATTATACCGTAACCGAGAACATAGTTCTTGGAATAGAAGGCACTATGACGAAGGACATGCTCCCTGGCCTTTCGAATTCTGCGAGTCCGGCTGCGCGGAAATGTGGAAAAATCTTCAACAAGGTCTTCAAGAATATGATGCCGTTGGACTTTGATCTGGCTAGGGACAAGATCAGAAGGCTTTGCAAGCAATATGGATTCGATTTGAATCCGGATGATCTTATAGAGAACATTTCCGTAGGTCAGCAGCAGAAGGTTGAGATATTGAAAACGCTTTACCGTGATGCTGACATCATCATTTTCGATGAGCCGTCGGCAGTGCTTACTCCGCAGGAGATAGACGAGCTTCTTCAGATCATACTCAAGCTTAAGAACGAGGGCAAGACCATAATCCTGATCACCCATAAGCTTAAGGAAATAAAAGCCGTTGCTGATAAGTGCACTATCCTCAGGAGAGGAAGATATATAGATTGCGTGAACGTGAAGACCACAACGGAAGACGAGCTGGCAAGTCTGATGGTAGGTCGTGCGGTTAAGTTCAATATTGACAAGGGCGTTTCAAAGCCGGCGGAAGTTGTTTTCGAGATGAAGAACGTATCTTCGGATAATGAGCTGGGTGTTGAGAAGATACACGATCTGTCCCTTTCCATAAGAAGAGGCGAGATTGTGGGAATTGCCGGTGTTGACGGAAACGGACAGAGCGAGCTTTTGGCTACGATACTCGGTTTGTACCCTGTGAAGAGCGGTGATATGTTCCTTAAAGGAGTTCGCATCAATGACAAATCGATAAGGGAAAGGATCGAGATGGGGCTCGGATGCGTTCCTGAGGATAGAAAGAAGCACGGTTTCGTTTCCGAGTTTGATATTTCCATGAACTCAATCATAAAGGATTATTACAAGTCGACTTTCAGGGATAGCTTCGGCGTGCTTGATGTTTCGAAATCCGATAAGAGGGCTGCTTCGCTTATCAAGGCGTTTGATATAAGGTGCGGTCAGGGCGTTCGTTCGGCGGTCGGCTCGCTTTCCGGTGGAAACCAGCAGAAGGTGATCATAGCCAGGGAGATAGAGCTAAAGCCTGATTTCATCATATTCTCGCAGCCTACCAGAGGATTGGATGTGGGTGCGATCGAGGGCATCAGAAAGAGGATTATCGAAGAAAGGGATCGCGGCGCGGGAATCATGCTTATTTCGTTCGAGCTCGCTGAAATAATGAATCTTTGCGATAGGATCGCAGCTATTTCCAAAGGTACGATAAACGGCATCAAGAATGCTGATGAGACAAACGAGAGCGAAATCGGCCTTCTCATGGCTGGTAAGAAAGCGGAATAGCCATGTCCGCTGATTTGCATGAGAATTTGAAAAGAGTCGAAGGCAGGATTTGCGAGGCTTGTGTGAGATATGGCAGGAACAGGTCGGATTTGACGCTTTGCGCTGTTTCCAAGACACGTTCGGTTCAGGATATTGATTTCGTTGTAGGGAACGGCATCACGTCCGTAGGCGAAAATTATGTCAGTGAGATAGTCAGCAAGATTCCATCGGATCATCCTGCTTATGATTTGCGGATGATAGGTCATTTGCAAACGAATAAGATCCGCAAGGTCCTGCCTTTTGTCGATTCCATAGACTCTGTGGATTCTCTGCGGCTTTTGAAAAAAACGAGTGAAATCGCATCGCAAGCAGGAAAGAGGATCGAGATTCTGTTTGAGATCAATTCCTCGATGGATTCCAGCAAAACCGGATTTCGTGATTTCGATGAAATCAGACGATCGCTTGATTTCGCGAGGACTTCCGGTTTTTTGTTTTTCAATGGCTTCATGACCATGGGGCCGGCTGATGGATCGGACAAGGCGATAAGGGAGTCGTTCGATCGGTTTAATGCGATCATAACAAAGTTGGAAGGCGAGTATTCCGATCTTTCATTCGGATTGAAATCCTTTGGGATGTCAGATGATCTTGAGATCGCCATAGAGAAGGGCAGTACGATGTTGCGCATTGGAAAGGCGATTTTCGGCGAAAGAAGCTGATTTCAGGTGGAAAATGTCGAATAGCCAGCAAAATTATCGTAGCGAAAGGGGCGTTGGGAGGCGTGATAGGAGCATGAAAACACTTGTCGTGTTCCTTTTGTTCGTTTCTTTCGCATGCCTTTTCATATACGTTATTGTAAATCGTTCCTATTTTTCCTATGCGGTTGATTATTTGAAGGCTGGCGATCTTGTCGATCAGGACATAACCGCAAAGATCAGCATGAATTTCGTTGACAGGAAAAAGACGGAAAAACTTCATGAGGATATAAGACAGACTACCCCCAGGATGTTTCGCACTGATGATTCCAGGGCAATTGCGGCGATTTCGGATTTTAATAGGATATATCCGGAGTCGGATCCTGGGAATGCGCATATTCGAAGAGCGCTCAACGATGTGTATTCGAGGAGGTATTTTGACACGAAGGATATTGTTATGGATAGGTCGGAGAATGTGCTTCTCAATGGCAATCTCGTGCCGAAAAGGGGCTTGCTTCATTCCAGGACGATAGATTCGTTTTTGAAAGACAACTATAACATAACGGAATCGACAAATCCGAGCCTATCCGAGATAAAGGTTTTTATAGTTCCGAATGTCACTTATGATTATGCTTCTACGATGCAGAACATATACAATCTGATTTCCGAAGCGCAGTCTGTGGTCGTGAGCTATAAGAAGGATGATGTCATAATAGCCAAGGATGAGATAGTTTCCGAAGAGCAGATCGAGCAGTTGCGCGCGATACGCGAGAACGAGAGCGTCATTACTTTTCATGCTACGGCTTTGAAGATTCTGATTTCGCTTGTCATGTTTTTTCTGGCTTTTTATCATATCAATGAGCAATTCAAGGGAAACAGGTTGCGTAGCAAGCAGTTTTTCTATTATGCGTGTTTTTCCGAATTTCTTTATTTGGCATTGACTTTCTTCAGCTATTATGTGATGGCTATGCGCAGCGGCGATTATTTTTATGATTCGAGGAGCCTTGTTTTTTTGCCGTCGTGTCTTGTTCTTTTCCTTACCGAAAACAGGCAGGCATCGTTTGCGCTGATGATTTTGAATTTGATTTTGCTTGCCATGTTTCCGTATATTACGATGGCTATAATCGCAAAATCCTTTACAGCCACCATGCTGACTGTTCTTATATATTCCAACCGCAAGCGGGCGATGGTGTCCGACAATTCCGATGCAAAGGTCGGAAAGGCGAAGCGGACCGGCAGAGTGAAAGCTGTCAGCGGAGAAAGGGCAGCAAGTAAAATCAAGATAGATGGAGTTGATCCCGGCAGGTATGGCTCTAAGGCAATCAGAAGGTATTTCGGAAACGCTATGATCGCGCTCATCTCATATATGACATCCGTATTTCTGATTGATTTGTCGTTTTACGCATCAAAAAGCATAATAGTTTCCGATTTGATTTTCGAGGCGGTGAAGATCGCTGCGGTGTTTATTTTGACGTTTTTCATTACAAAGCTGTTTGTTGATGTTCTTGCTATGCCCACAAAAGAGAATCTGGTGAGGCTGATATACGAGGATAATCCTTTGATTGGCGAATTCAAGCAGAGGAGCAAGGGCAGTTTTGAGCATTGCATGGAGGTTATGGATATCGCGATGATGGCAGCCAATGCGATAGGGTGTGATAGCCTTCTTGTGGGCGCTGCCGCCAGATATCATGATATAGGCAAAATGGAGATACCCGAGTATTTTACGGAAAATTGCAGTAATGAGAGCAAACACAAGTATCTTCCGTCGAAAATCTCGGCCGGTTTGATAAAATCACATGTTCAAAGAGGTGTTGATCTCATAAGGAGATCCGGAGTGAGGATGCCTGTTGAGGCGTTGAAGATAATAGAAGAGCATCATGGTGATGATAAGATTTCCTATTTTCTTTTCGAAGCGGAAAAGGAAAATATAGAGACCGTCAAGGAAAAGGATGCCGGACAGGTTGATGAGAAGTATTTCAGGTATGATTTCGATCCTCCGACTACAAAGGAAAGCGCGATATTGATGCTTTCCGACATATCCGAAGCCGGGTGTCGTTCGCTTAGTGATCACTCGGAAGAGCAGCATAGGAAGTTCATACACCGTTTGTTTGCCGCGAAGACGGCGCCGGACAACAGTACCGAGCGCAGAAACGGAAGAACAGGCGGACAGTTGGAATATTCGAATCTTACGGTTGGGGAATTAAGGAGGATAGAGGAGACGATAGTTAGCAAAATCAATGCCATGTACAATACGCACAGGATCAAATATCAGGGCCAGAAGAGCTGATTCGGCTGCTTTGATATGCGTCGTATGCGTGCGATTTTTACCGGAAAAAGCATTCAAATGCGATTGGGGCATTTCTTATGTGACATCCTTCGCATGCGGCTTCCGGTGTCCTTGAAAAATATTATTGATTAATTTATAATGAAAAAAAGGTGGAAAATTATGGGACTTGACAACAAGAAAGGCAAGTTGCTGGGACATGATAGGGATGAGCTTATCAACCTAGCGGACAAGGCTTTGAAGAGAGAGGGTGTGATTTCGGTGATTGTAGTTCTGCTGGGCTTTTTGCTTGGCACGCTGCTGATTGCCTTTGTCGGCAAGAATCCATCTGGGATGTACTCCTCGATTTGGCAGGCCATTACAGGACACAATACTGTGACTGGAAGGTTCAATATAAGGAACATAGGTGATACCTTGAATTATCTTGTTCCTTTCACGCTTTGCGGCTTATCCATCGCTTTCGCATATCGGGCCGGGCTTTTCAATATCGGTGCTGAAGGGCAGTATATCGTTGGGATGACCGTTGCCACCGTATGCGCATATTACGGGCCAAAGGTTCCGGTGATTCATGCTGTGTATTGCTTGCTTATGGCTACTGCTGCGGCTGCCGCATATGGTGGTGTTGTAGGATATTTGAAGTCGAAGTTTGAAGTGTCCGAAGTCGTAGCGACTATAATGTTGAACTATACGGCATTATACTTATCGCGAATGGTCTGCATGGCATTGCCCGGCGCTACGACATATAATACTTCGCCGTTTCCTAAGACGGCTTTGATGAAGTGGGGTCCTCTTGAGAGCATGTTCAACGGATCCACTATAAACCTTGGCATATTGGTTCTCGTATTCGGTCTTTTGGTATATTGGTTCATCATGGAGAAGACTATTCTCGGATTCGAGCTGAAAGCCACAGGCTTCAATAAGAACGCTTCCTTGGCTTCCGGAATTCCTACGAGAAGATCTACAATATTGTCTATGGCCATATCCGGAGCATTCGCCGGAGCTGCCGGAGCGGTTGTGGCTATCGGGTCGTTCACATATGGAAGAATCGTTTCCGGTATGGACAACTATGGATTCAATGGAATAGCGGTCGCTCTTATAGGAAACTGCAAGACAATCGGCATCCTGCTTGCTGGATATCTCTTCGGCGTTTTGAAGCAGGCTCAGCAGTTCATGCAGACAAGAGGCGTTCCAAGAGAGGTCACTTTCATAATTCAAGGTGTTATAGTCGTTTTCATCGCGCTTAGAAGCGCAGCGGAAATCATGAGAGCAAGAATTTCCAAGATGAAGGTCGGTGACAGCAAGGCCAAATCCGGCGCTCCTGCGAGCGTCAAGGCGGAATAGGAGGAACGGAATATGGGAATAATCAATAGCATTCCTCTCGTATTGATGCTGACGGCGCCGATTCTGATTACTGCAATCGGCGGCATGATATGTGAGAGATCGGGCGTAGTGAACATAGCCCTTGAGGGCCTTATGGCAATAGGAGCGCTCGGCGCTGCCGCTGCGCATGTTCTTATGGAATCCCCGCTGGGTCATGGATTGTCGATTTTGATTTCGATATTGATTGCGATGATCGCATCGATGGCGTTCAGCGCATTGCATGGCGTTTGCGCGATAAATCTTAATAGTGATCAGACCATTTCAGGCGTTGGAATCAATCTTTTGGCTGATGGTGTGACGATATTCGTTGCTCAAATACTCTTCAGCGCGGATAGGACCAAGGAGTTCATGTTCGGAATGCATGCCGGTACGGGGAATATCTATCCTTCCGCATGGATTTCGATTATAGTTCTCCTTCTTGTTTGGTATGTTTTGTATGAGCTTCCGTATGGTCTTCATCTCAGAGCTTGCGGAGAGCATCCCGAATCTGCTGAAAGCGCGGGAATAAATGTCAGAAAGATCAGGTGGTCGGCAGTTCTCATTTCCGGCGCTTTGGCTGGTCTTGCAGGAGCCTGTTGCGTGCTTACCCAATCGACGCAGTTCACAAACAACCTTATAAACGGAAAAGGTTATATCGCTTTGGCTGCGGTTGCATTCGGAAGGTGGAAGCCGCTTGGGGTTTTCCTGGCATCATTGCTCTTCGGTTTGGCGCAGACGTTTGCTCTTATTGCCGTCAATATCGGTGCTTTGAGCAGCATTCCTTCGGAAGTGTTCAATATCATTCCGTATGCGGTTACGCTTATCGCTTTGATATGCTTCTCCGGAAAGAACTACGCGCCGGCGGCTTCCGGCAAGCCGTTCACGGTTTCGGGATCGTAAAGCGTGTTTTGAAGGTTTCGTTTGAAAGGAAAATTCATTTGAATTTTATGCGAGAGGTCGGGTAACCGGCCTCTTTTTTTTGGTATGCTATGAATGCGTCTTTGATAATAATCGGAAATGAGATAACAAGGGGATTGGTTCAGGATAGTCATGTGAAGCGGATCGGTTCTCTTTTGGATGGGATAGGAGTTCGCTTGGAATGTGTTTTCATCATAAACGATTCTGGAAGCATAAGGGATTATATAACGTTCGCATCACATGATTGTGATATTATCATAACGACTGGCGGACTTGGTCCGACGGATGATGACAGAACCCGTGATGAGATTTCGAATGCCGTATCAAGACCTTTGATGGAAACGGATCAGGCTAGGCAAAATGTGGAGAAGCGTCTTGGCTGCGGCAGTTTCGGACCCAGCAATATGCGCCAGGCCTTGATTCCGGAAGGTTTTGAGGTGATTGCCAATGAAAACGGAACAGCTCCTGGATTTTATGGGGAAGTCGCTGGAAAGCTCTATATCAGCTTGCCGGGTCCCCCGCGTGAGTGCGAGCCTATGCTTGCGCAGACAAGGCGCATTATCTGTGATTTTTCCGGAATGCCTCAAAGCGGATGTGCGGCTTTTTCGTTGTTTTTGGTTCCTGAAGCGCGGTTCAACGATCTCAGCAATAAGGTTTTGACACAAATCGGATGCGCTGATAAGCTTGAGATTGGCACGTGTTTCAAGGACTATAAGATAGATGTTTTCGTTTACTACAGGGATGCAAGGGCAAAAGATGCGTATGTCTCCGCAATCAAGGCGGTTCTTCACGAGGAGATGCCGATCAAGTGTTTTTTCGAGGGGGATGTTGATGTTTTTCAGGATTTCAGGAATCTGATCGTCAGTAAAAGGCTTACCGTTTCCACGGCCGAATCGATTACAGCGGGGTACATTTCAAAGCTTATTACGGATATGCCGGGATCATCATCGTATTTTTTGTCGGGAATTGTGTGCTATAGCAATGAGATAAAGATGATGGAATTGGGTGTCGGGTCCGATACGATAGATTCGCATACTGAGGTTTCAGTGGAATGTGCCGACGAGATGTCGGCAGGCTGTGCCGCAAAATTCGGATCGGACATTGCTATTGCGGTTACGGGATATGCGGGGCCGGATGGAAAGGATGTGGGAAAAGTGTGCGTTTCGATTGCTTATGATAAGGGGCGTAGCCGGAAAACCATTGAATTCAGATTCGCTGGTCGTCGGGAGCATATTCGAAAGAGAACTGCAATCGCAAGTCTCCTGATGGCCTGCAGCGTGTTGCGTGATAAATGTGTCTAGGTGGTTTGATCATGTATTATGATTTCAATTTGAGATGTCCCAGGGCTTTTGAATTCTTCAGGTTGAACGAATCGTTGGAATTCAAGCGCAGAGTTCAAGACAGGCTTTCCGCTAGAAGATTCGAGCATTGTCTGGCGGTTGGCGAAATGCTGTATGAATTGGATAGGAGCGTAGGAAGGAACACATCGCTGGTTTTGGGTCTGGCACATGATTTTACAAAGGAAATTCCGGATTCGCAGACATTGGAGATGATATGGAAGAACAAGCTGCCGTTATATGAAGGCGAGATGGAAAACAGGCAGACTTTGCATGCTGTGACTGCAGCGTTTCTGTTCAGGAAAGTTTTTCCGGCAGCTCCGCTGACATATTCGTTTGCAATCCGTCATCATACGATTTTGTCCTGCGAGTATTTTTCGGACATATGCTTTAATTTGTATGTTGCTGACAAAATAGACAGAACCCGTTCGCATATCAGCGAGGAATTCAGGAATTCCATTATTTGTGAAAAGACTCCGCTCAAGCGCGCATATAGGATTTTGAGCATGCAGGATTCGTTTTTGGAGAGCAAGGGCGTTGGTTTTCTCAAATGCACATCAGCGCTCTATGAGAGGCTTAGGATTGAATATGGATCGGATTAGAACAATGACTCCCAAGGAAATACGGGACATATTTGAAAGAAAGGATTATTCCGCGCTTAAGAGGTTTGGTCAGAATTTTCTTGTGGATGATGATGTGATATCACGGATACGCGATAGCATACTGGAATGCGCTGGCGCTAGCGGATTGGTTTACGAGATCGGTCCTGGTTTGGGAAGTCTTACCGGGAAGCTCATTTCATCAGGTGTGAAGGTCAGGGCATTTGAGATAGATAAGGGGTTTTGCGAATATCTTGGGGCTGCTGGTTTTGGAGATTCGCTTGAGGTCATCGGAGGGGATGCCATGGAAACGTTGTTTTCCGGAGGATACAGGCCTGGATGCCTTTGCGGAAATCTGCCTTATAACGTCGGAACGGCTATGATAACAAGAATTCTTGAAAATGGAATCGGCGGGTTTTATCCTGATAGCATGGTTTTTCTTCTGCAGAAGGAGGTTGCTGATAAGTTTAGCGCTGCGGAGGGGTCGAAAAACTTTTCATCGCTTGGGATTCTGACTTGGTTGTCATATGAGTGCCGCAAGTTGTTTGATGTCAAGCCTAGCGCTTTCTTTCCTGTTCCCAAGGTCATGTCCGGACTTGTTGTCTTTAGGAAGAAGGATGTTCCGGCGTTTGATGACGCTGAGAGAAAACGGAATTTCATCAAACTGGTAAGGATGGCTTTTGCGAATAGGCGAAAGACAATGAAGAACAATTTGAATTTGGGAGGAATAGCGCAAGCTGAAGATGTTCTGATGAAAGCGGGGATAGATCCGACAAAGCGCGCTGATGAATTGCGCGTAGTTGATTTTATGAGATTGGATGGTGTTCTGGAGAGCGGAAAACTTGCCGGCAGGGATGAAAAATGATGACATTAGCTTATTGCGAAAACATTTTTTTTGCATACAATTTCATAATAGCGTTTTTTGAAAATCCGATGTCTGCAAGACGTTTGCGGATTTTCAGGTCCGAAGGCTCTGGTGAAATCGGATTTTTAGGTTTTCAGAAGCGCTCATAAGGGGATTTCATATGGCTGGAAAGATAATTGGTGATGATGTGATTAATACGTTGAAGTTCGATGACAAGGGGCTTATCCCTGCGGTTGTTGTCGATTGCCATAGCGGAAAGGTGCTTATGGTTGCATATATGAACAGGGAAAGCTTGAGCATTTCAATTGAAAAAGGGCTGACCTGTTTTTATAGCAGAAGCCGTCAGGAGCTTTGGCTTAAAGGCGATACGAGCGGGGCGTATCAGCATATAGTGTCTATTAGCGCGGATTGTGATGGTGATGCGTTGCTTATCAAGGTTATCAAAGATGGTCCCGCATGTCATTTGAAGACTGATTCGTGTTTTGATGATAGGGTGCTATGCGAGTTCGATGCATCGGATGAAGGCAAATCAGCTTTTCGCGCGGAGGATTTGGATGCTGTGATAAGGGATAGGAAGGTTAATCCAAAGGAAGGATCCTATACCACATATTTATTCCAAAAGGGTTTGGATAAGATTTTGAAGAAGATAGGCGAGGAGTCTACCGAAGTGATAATAGCCGGCAAGGCGCAGGATAAGAAGGAAACCATATATGAAATCGCTGATCTTGCATATCATGTGATGGTTTTGATGGTGGAGGCTGGAATAAGCGTGGATGACATCAGAAAAGAGTTGGAGGGTCGGCATGCGATTGACAAGAAGGTCAAGCAGGAGAAAATGGTTTGACTGATGATAGGCGGTGCGTATGAATAATAAGGCGATGGTTGCGGCTGCCGACGAATGTGATTCCGCCGGTGACGCTGAAAAGCAAGACAATATTCTTGGAACGGAGAGCATAGGGCGGCTTCTCCGCAAGTTTTCAATACCTGGCATAGTTGCTTTGGTAGTCAATGCCCTTTATAACATAGTCGATCAGATATTCATAGGCAGAGGCGTAGGGTATCTTGGAAACGGCGCGACTAATGTCATATTCCCTTTGACTGCTTTTGCGCTTGCTTTCACGCTCATGATCGGGGATGGAACGGCAAGTCTCATGAGTTTGATGCTGGGAAGAAAAGATGTGCAATCGGCATCTCGAGGGGCTGCATGCGGTTTGGTCTTCAGCGTTATATCCGGAATTGTGATATCATTGCTCTATTTGGTTTTTCTGGAGCCTCTTTGCCGTTTGTTCGGCGCAACACCGGAAATTCTTCCATATGCGGTTCGGTATGGCAGAGTCATTGCTTTGGGTATTCCGTTTTTTGCGATATGCACGGCTTATTCCGGTATTATCCGCGCGGATGGCTCGCCCAAATACAATATGTTGGGATTGGTTGTCGGATGCCTTTTGAATGTGATATTGGACCCGATTTTCATATTCGTTTTCAAACTGGGTGTTGCCGGCGCGGCATGGGCTACGATCATAGGGCAGTTTGCGAATGCGGTTTTGAATATAAGATACGCTTTCCATATGAAAACGGTCAGGATCGGCAGATCCGAGCTTAGACAGGGCGCGAGGATGCTGCCGGATGTATTGAAGCTGGGGGCATCAAGTTTCATAAATCAAATGGTGCTTGTCGTGGTGATGGCGGTTCAGCACAATCTGTTGCGCTATTACGGCGCTTTCAGCGAATATGGCGCTAATATACCCATCAGCTCGCTTGGCATTACCATGAAGATATTTGGAATATTGATCAGCATAACCATAGGGCTTTCGACTGGCGCTCAGCCGATATGGGGGTATAATTGCGGAGCTTGCAAATATGATCGGGTGAAGAAGGCATACCTCATGGTGATATGCGTGGCTTTTTCGGTGATGATTATCGCATTGGTTGTGTTTCAGCTCTTCCCGATGGCTATAGTAGGCATATTCGGGCATGAGGATGCGATGTATAACGACTTCGCCTCCAGAACATTGCGCATATTCCTCATGATGGTTCCGCTGTCGGCTCTTCAGGTTTGCACGAGCATATTCTTCCAGGCTGTTGGCCGGCCGCTTCTCGCTGCAATAGCTTCGCTTTCGCGTCAAATCGTTTTTTCGGTTCCGGCAGCTTTCATACTTACATCAAGAATGGGTGTTATGGGTGTTCTTTATTCGGGTCCGGTTGCGGATGTTCTCGGCTTTGCGCTGACGGCGGTTTTGCTGGCGGCATCATGGAGGGGGATTTTTGGTAATAAGGACGACATCGTGTGCAATGGGAAAAGCATTTGACAAGGCATTGGCTGGGGTTGTCAGCAGCCGCTCTGATTTTCATGTTCATACGCATTATTGCGATGGCAAGGACAGTCCGCGCGATATGGTGCTATCCGGCATATCCAAGGGTTTGGACACCATAGGGATCGTATGCCACAGCTATTTGCCTGGTGAGGAGGATTGGTGCATAAGGAATCATGGCTATGACGCCTTCATCTCGGAAATCTCTGCATTGAAATCCGAATTTTCCAATCGCATCAATATCCTTTGCGGCGTGGAGCATGACATGTTCTCGAAAGATGTCCCATCATCTTCTTTTGATTATGTTATCGGCGCGGTTCATATGATTGAAACACAGGCAGGGCTTGTAAGCATTGATTGGAAGCCGGAAATCACAAGCGAATTGTGCATGAGGCATTTCAGCGGCGATTGGATGGCGTTGTGCGGACGGTATTATGAAACGCTTTCAAGGGTTGTTGAGGCAACGGATTGCGATATTATCGCTCATTTTGATCTCATATCAAAATTCAATCAGGCATGCGGTTTTTTTGATGAATCGCGCGCTGAATACGAAACGGCATGGAAACGATGCGCGGATGCGCTTTTGGGATCAGGCCGGAGATTTGAAATCAATACGGGGGCGATTTCACGCGGATGTCGAACGGAGCAATATCCTTCCAACGGCATGATCGGATATCTGAAGCGCGGAGGCGCTGGTTTTGTTTTTTCGAGTGATGCCCACGAGGTGGATGCTGTGGCATTCGGGTTCGATGCTTTGCCGACATTGGTTTGAAGTGTTTTTGCCGCTCAATAGGCGGCAACTTTTCAGAAATGTTCTTTGGGAGGAGTTGGGAGCATGATTACGTTTTTCAGCGCGATAGTCGTTTTGATTGCAGGCTATTTCGTTTATGGAAAAATTACAGAGCGGGCATTTGGGGTTTCAGATAGGAAGACTCCGGCTGTTTCGAATCCTGATGGCGTGGATTATGTTCCGCTTCCGGCATGGAAGGCGTTCTTGATTCAGCTTTTGAATATCGCGGGACTCGGACCCATCTTTGGCGCTATCACCGGCGCTTTGTGGGGGCCTGCGGCTTATCTTTGGATTGTATTCGGAACCTTGCTCGCCGGTGGCGTGCACGATTTCTTTTCCGGCATGATGTCTGTTCGTGAGAATGGCGTTTCGATTCCTGAGGTCATAGGCAGGCATCTTGGCGGATTCATGCATATTGTGATGCGCGTGTTCTCGCTTGTGCTTCTCACGCTTACGGGCGTTGTATTCATGGTGGGTCCCGCTCAGCTTCTGCATTTGCTTCTTCCTGGCTTTTGGAGCGTTCGCATTTGGGTTGTGATCATATTGGCTTATTATCTTCTTGCAACGTTTTTGCCTGTGGATAAGATAATAGGAAGGATGTATCCGATATTCGGGCTGTTTTTGCTGGTGATGGCTTTGGGCGTGGCGGGAGGAACCATAGCGAATAGCGGCTCAAGGCCTATGATGGAATTGACGCTTAGAAATCTTTACCCCGGCAGTTTGGGCGGATCATCCCAAGGCGCATCGGGAGCTCTGCCGATTTGGCCCTTGATGTTTGTTTCAATAGCCTGTGGCGCGATTTCCGGGTTTCATGCCACGCAGTCGCCTATAGTATCACGCTGCATTCGCAGCGAAAAGAACGGCAGATTGGTTTTTTATGGCGCTATGGTTGCCGAAGGATTGATAGCGCTTATTTGGGCTTCGGCCGCAATAGCGTTCTTTTGGGATAAGGCGGGGGTTGGAACCGGATTGCTTGCGCTTAAGAATGCTGGTGCCGGAGGATCAAAGACTGTTTTTGAAATCTGCAGCTCGCTTCTCGGTCCTGTGGGCATGATTTTGGCGATTGTAGGGGTTATAGTCTGCCCGATTACCTCTGGTGATACGGCATTCAGAGGCGCGAGGATGATAGTTTTCGATTGGTTCGGCCTTGATGAGAGGAAAACGAATGTGCGGGCGGCGGTTGCGTTCGTTCTGCTGTCAATAGGATTTGCTGTTACGTTTCTTGATTATAATGTCGTGTGGCGATATTTCTCGTGGTCCAATCAGACGCTTGCGGCAATAGTGCTTTGGACAGCTTGCGCATATATATGCAAGACACATCAGGATTATCCTAAAAGGGTTTGGGTAGCGCTTGTTCCTGCCGTTTTCATGACTGATGTCAGCGCCACGTATCTGATGTATGCTCCGGAATGCTTTTCAATGTGCTCTAGAGGCGCAACCGGAACATTGGTTTCCCATGTGTTCGGAACGGCTTTTGCCATGGCGATGCTGGCAATCTTTTGTTCCAAGGTTTTTTTCAACAGGACCGTATTGAAAGGCGCTTCTAAAAACCACAGGGCTTGAACCCATCTGACGTTTTTCCTGTTGCATGATAAAGTCGGCAAAAGTTTTGAGGGTGCTTCCAAAAACCTCAGAGTCCGATTTCGCCAATGCCTTCCAGGTCTGAAAACCACAGGCGCTCTCCGGACATCAGGTTTTCAGAAGCGCCCTTGAAATAATTCGAATGCCGTTGGCTTCCCAAACGAGTTTCAAAGGATTTTCAGGTATATCGTTATTTGACATATCCCATATCTTATAATGTTTGAAGACAAAGGCTATGTCCGAAAGTTTGACTGATAGGACAGAGCCGCAGAGCCGGAGAGGTGCTGGAGAGGCGCGCTTTGGGGCGAAAAGC
>CADBSO010000102.1 GCA_902797395.1 uncultured Spirochaetales bacterium | reverse complement strand
GCCTTGAGAAGTACCAAGGCAACACGCTTCTGGTTGGTGTCAGCTACGACAAGGCGACCAAAAGGCATGAGTGCGTGATAGAGAGGGTGTAGCTCATATTGCAAATCTGCTTTTATTGTGCAAAATATAAGGGGCGCTTCTAAAAGCCAAAATGCATTCGGCGAATTCGGATTCTGAGGTTTTTAGAGGTGTCCCTAGGTCAATGGGGTGTTTGAGATGGGCAATAATGTTTTCAAGGGCAGATCGCTCAATGTGATTGCTGATTTTTCCATAGCGGAAAGACGGTATTTCTTCAAAAAGGTCAACGAGTTGAAAAAGGCGATAGTGACTTCGGATTTCAAGACACAGGATAAATTCAGAATAAATGATCCGGATTTTGGAATATATGAGGTTTTCATAGAAAATTCAACTAGAACCAAGGAAAGTTTTCGCAATGCCGCGAAATTTCATCATGCCAAGGTCAGCGAGCTGATAACCACAGGTTCTTCGATAAATAAAGGCGAGAGCTATGCCGATACGTTCAATACGCTTTCGGGTTATCAGAACAGGATGTTCATAGTTCGCAGCACAGTCGAGGGTTTGACAAAGTGGCTTTCCGAGGAGACAGAGAGATATTGCGTCCGCAATGGCCTTCCGTATAAGCCGTCATTCATAAACGCTGGGGATGGCAGGCACGAGCATCCGACGCAGGAGCTTTTGGATGAGTTCAGTTTTCTTGAGGATACTGGGATGCGGTTTGATAGCATTCATCTGGCGCTTGTCGGGGATTTGTATCATGGCAGGACGGTGCATAGCAAAACGGATGGTCTGAAGCTTTTTGATAATGTGAAAGTGGACTTGATAGCGCCGCCGGAATTGCAGATGCCGGATGAGTATGTCGAAAAAATGAAAGAGAACGGATTTGCTGTGCGTTCGTTTGGCTCCATAGAGGAGTATCTTGATCAGAAGGATGTGGCGCTAACATGGTATTTCACCCGTCCGCAGCTTGAAAGGATGGGAGATAAGGTTTTAAATAAGGCGGACAAGCTCAGGGAAAGCATAGTTTTTCGCAAGGAGTTTATTGATAAGATAGATAAGAATACGAAATTCTATCATCCGCTGCCTCGCCACAAGGAGCATCCGACGATTCCGACATGGCTTGACGAGACTTCCTTCAACGGCTGGGAACGCCAGTCCATAAACGGCTATTATTGCAGGATTGTTCTTATAGGATTGCTGGCCGGCATAATAGGGGATGATTTCGAGCCGGAGACATCTGAAAGCGGTTCGGTTCTGGATGAGAAATACATAGTGGAGGTCGATCCGGGAAATAATGCCCCGAAGAATGATGAATCCGGATATGCGGAGGGAATGAGGCCTTTGTGGAACGGTCTTGTGATAGATCATATTTGCAAGGGCGAGAATCCTAGCGAGATCCGTGAGCACATGAATTCCATATTGCATGTGCTGAAGCTTGACGAGGGTCGCGGCGGAACATGGGTCGGAACCGGAAAGGATGGAAAATACAAAGGGCTGATTGTCGTTCCCGAATATAGGGATCTTGATACGAAGGAGCTTAAGAGGCTTGCCGCTGTCGCTAGCGGAGCGACATTGAACATCATAAAAGATTTCAAGGTGATAAAGAAATACCGGACGCATATGCCGCCGAGGATATACAATTTCGATGACATTGCTTGCGCAAATCCGGCATGTATCACGCATCCTGCCAATAGCGAGAATGTGCCGAATTATTTCATTAGAACCAAGGACAATCATTTCGAGTGCGCGTATTGTGGGAAATTCCATACGTTCAAGGAAATCTGGAAGAGGTGACATATGAAAAAGGACATGAAGGACATTACGGGATTTTATGCGAAGAAGCTGGCGGAAACCGCTCTTAAAATGGGAACGATAAAGCTGAGTGTTGACAAGCCTTTCACATGGGCTTCAGGATACAAGATGCCGATTTACAATGACAATAGGCAGTTTCTGTCGAAATACGAATACAGGAAGACCATAACAGACGCTTTCACTCAAATGGCGGAGAGACTTGACAAGGATGAGTTCGATTGCATCGCAGGTACTAGCACGGCCGGCATTCCACATGCCACCAGTCTTGCGGACAGGCTGCAACTGCCTCTTAGCTACGTTCGTTCGTCTTCGAAGGATCATGGTCTGAAAAACCAGATAGAGGGGCTTGTTGGAAAGGACTACGCCTCGGCCAAAGTGCTTCTCATAGAGGACTTGATTTCAACGGGCGGTTCGAGCATAGAAGCGCTTAAGGCAATCCGTAATGCAAACGGGATATGCAACAACTGCTTTGCTATTTTCACTTATGGCTTGGACAAGGCTTCTGATGCTTTCGGGGCTTTGGAACCTGCTTGCGATCTCTATACCATTTTGGATTACGAATCAATGCTTGAGGTTGCGCTTTCAATTGGATATATTGATGACAAGGCGAAAGCGAGTTTGGAGGAGTGGCGGCAAAGTCCATTCACTTGGCAGGATAGGTTCGCTGGCAATTAAGGTGTGGCAAATTTTTCTGGCGCTTCATAGGATATCCCTTAAGGAAGGAGAATGAAGTTTTTGATTTGTAATTCGGAATCAATAGGGTCTGGTATGATTAACTAAAGCTGTAGGAGGCGAACAAAGAGTGTCTGAATTGAAGCTTGAGGTGTTTGAGACAGACAAACCCATAAGTCCGATCGTTTTTTATATTTATAGAGTAAATCCTGTTGAGCAATGTTTGAATATTCAGGAATTTATGCGTTCTTCGGTTCGTAAGATATTTTTGCACACAGGAGTTCCTATTTTTACAGATGACAGGTGGGCATATGCAATTTCTAAATTGGAAAATTTGAATGTGGATGATTCCTTTAGGATTCTATTTGAGAGAGAAGAGGAACTTGGCATACAGGAAAATAAGAGGATATATTCGGATTATGCCAAATACTTGATAAAAGAACGCATTAAGCAGGTGAAGTATCTTAAATATTCAAAGTATAAGGTAGGCTATGATAGCATAACGACTCCTTGGATTTTTGAGGAGAAAAACGTTGTTTCTTCTGACGACAAGGCAATTAGATTAAGAAGAAAGTTTGGTTTTTCTATTGAGATTTCGGATGAGGGAAAACTGCGGGCATGGATGAATGTTAGTTCGGAATTTGAATCTAAAAAAACAGTTTATGATTTGCTGATGACAAATTCATGCGTTAACGGTTTGAAAGTAGTTAATGATTGGGGATGTGGAGAAACTGGAGAGGTGGTATCTGTTGGTCCTGAAACTATTATTGATCCTTTGCCGAATTTTCCTGCTTCTTCATTAAAGCAATATATGATTGATAGGCGTGAGCATCGTGTTGAGGCATGTTCTGATGATTCGTCTGTTGTTCGCGTTATGTTTCGCAATAAAAAGTTGCCGTATTATTATTATCCGCAAGCCTTGAAGCCAGTAATTACATATGAAAAAATATTGAGTTTGGATCCTTATTTTTCAAAGAAAATATCTAAGTTCACTAAGCTGGACATGAAATCCAGGCAGGCTATTTTGAAGGAGTTTGTATCCGATATAGGGAAAATTGCTGCGCTGAATGATGTTGAATTTATTTTAAAATATGTCAATGCGAAGAATATTGGATACTGTGAACGGAAAATTGATTGCCCTCTTATTATTTGCGGAAATAATCGTAAGTTGAAATATAATGAGCAATCCAAGGTTTTTTCGAATGGATTCTACAAACAACCGAATGATATGGTGAAATTTGCATATTTCTATCCTGATGGCATGGAAGACCTTATGCGCAGTTTTGCAAAAGCGATGACAGATTTTCTTCAGAAAGGAATAATATTTGGTAATAGTAAGTTTTTATCTCCAAAATTGATGTCATCCGAATTAAAAGCGGCTTGCAATCGAGGGTATCCGCTTGGAGATCCTATTAACTATAAAAAATTGGTTCGTTCGTTGTCTGATGAGAATAAGTTTGATGTGGCTATTGTTTTGGTTCCATCTGAAGAGGATGAAACAGACCCGTACAGTGTTTTTAAGACCGCATGGGCTGAGAAGAATATTCCTTCTCAAATGATTAGCGTTAAAACTGCGAAAAAATTTAATGAGAAAGATGAAAATGCTATTTGGATGATGCAAAACATAGCACTTGGTATTTTTGCGAAATCAGGTGGAATACCATGGATTCTTGATGATATTCCCGGAAATGTGGATTGTTTTGTAGGAATTGATGTAGCGACTTTGGATAAGGGTATTCATTATCCGACTTGTGCAACGGTTTTTGATAAGAATGGCAGACCTATTAGCTTTTACAAGCCAAAGAGGCCGCAGCGGGGTGAAAGGATAAACAAAGAAATACTTCAGGAAATTTTTGATGAGGTGGTTCTTGGTTATGAGGAGGCTACGCATTCAAAAATTAGAAATTTGGTAATTCATAGGGATGGTTTTAGCAACGAAGATGCCGAGTGGTATGAAAAATATTTTGGTGAAAAAAAGATTTGTTATTCTGTAGTAGAAGTAAAGAAGTTTGTTTATTCTAAACTTTTAGCCGAAGAAAATGGTATGGTTTGTAATCCTGCTTGTGGTGATGCTCTTATTAATGATTTTGAGGCTTTTCTAGTGACTACAGACATAAAGAATGGGATGGGGTCTCCTCGGCCGTTGCACATTAGGAAACGAATAGGAGATATTTCTATGGAAATGGTAGTGAGGCAGATTCTTGCTTTGGGTTGCATGCATTTTGGAGCGACAAAGAAGTCTCGCTTGCCGGTTACAACATATTATGCTGATAAAATATGCAAAAACATTGGTTATGTTCCCGAAGGAAAGCTTGGCAACAGGTTGTTTTTTCTTTAGAGTATGATTGTTGTAACATATTACGATTTGATGGCAATACCAGTATGTGATATTGTTAAAAGCAAGGAATCAGATTGATTGGTATTTTAAGGGAGGAGCGATATGGGGACATATCTTGATTTTTTGAAGGAAAGCGCCGAGAAGGCGGGCAATATAGCGTGCATGGGGCTTGATCCCATTGCGGAATGTTTGGTTAGAATAACACCATACGGTTCGGATTCCCATGCTATGGAGGACCATGTTTTTTCTCTTTTGCATAAAATCAGGCAATCGAATTTGTCGCCGGCTGCTTTCAAGCCGAATATAGGATACTATAGCGTTTTTGATACGAATTGGCTGGAATTTCAAACAGATGATTGTTCCGGATTGGGTAAGCTGAAAACCGTTTTGTCCGCGCTGCGTGAGGCGTTTGAGGATGTGCCTGTGATTTTGGATTCCAAGCGCGGTGATATCGCAAAAAGCAGCGCGAATTATGCCGCTGAGGCCTTTGATGTGTATTCGGCTGATGCGGTCACCGTTTCGCCGTATATGGGAACGGATTCCGTTATGCCTTTTGCCGTTGGGAACAAGGGGGTTTATGTGCTTTGCCGCACGTCGAATCCGGGGGCGGCTGTGATTCAGAATCTGCGTTTGGAAAACGGAGAAGAATTGTACATGCATGTTGCTCGCCAGATCATCGAGTGGAGCCGGGATTTCGAAGGATTCGGCGCTGTTGTGGGCGCGACTAACTTGCGTGAGTTCGAGAACATAGCCAAGCTTTTCGCCCCGCATAGAATACCTATGCTCATACCAGGCGTCGGCAGTCAGGGCGGAAGCGCCAAAGATGTCATTGAAATAATGAGGAAAGTCGGCTATCCTCTGTATCTTGCCCGCATAAACAGTTCCAGTGCTCTGACGCATCCTTGGAAGAAAGGCCCTGCGCCTTCTGATTGGCTGGATCAGTGCATGGCTAATATAAGAAAACTGATTGAGGAGACTGCGATTTGAAACGGAAAGCGCTTGATTTGCTGAAGCTGAATCACCAGAGGAAGGAAGTGGTCTTATCGACTGTTTCCGGAATCCTGACAACTGAGCCGGGAATGATCAGACATTTTGCCGAGAATGTCCCGTCGTGCGATATGATAACTACAAAGAGCTATCAGCTTAGAGCGACGCTTGGGCATCGCGAACCTGTGATATGTTCTCCTTCCGACGGCACGTACGGCAATTTCGTAGGACTTAGGAATCCCGGTTTGGATACGGTTCTTACAGAGCTTGAGAATATAAGGAAGGAACATTCCGCATTCATTCTTAATGTGAGCCTTGCAGCCAATTCGATTGAGGATTTTATTTTGGCTATCGGAAAGGTAGCCGGATTGGCTGATATCGTAGAGCTTAATTTTTCATGTCCTCATGCTGATTCGGGATTCGGCGCGAGCATTGGAGCGGATCCTGATGTGGCAGGCGAGTATGTCAGGCGGATCTGCGGTGTTTTCAAGCAGCGGGATTTCCTGATAATTCCGAAATTGACGCCTAATGCCAAGGATATTGCGGCTGTGGCAAAGGCCGTGATTGATGCCGGTGCGGACGGAGTGGCTCTGATCAATACGATGGGACCTTACGAATATGCGGATCCGGCTAGCGGTGAGATAATTTTCAATAGGCGTGAGGGCGGCAAAGGCGGAATGTCTGGAGCTAGGGTGAAGGAGACGGCTCTTGATTGCATAAGAAAGGCTCGGGCGGCAATTGGCGATGATCCTGTGGTCTTAGGGATGGGCGGCGTGTCGACGCCATTGGATGTCAGGCAGATGCTTGAAGCAGGTGCGGATAGCGTAGGCATCGGCAGCGCATTGGCTTCGATTGATTTCTACAGCTATGAAAAGTATTTCAAGGCTTTGAAGCTTGGAAGGGATGTGTCCAGTCTGATAAGAACTCCTTATTCCAGGATGCAGTACCGGGAGCATGAATTGCTTGCCAAAGAGGAAATCGGAAACGGATGCGTTCGTTTGACATTGAGCGGAAGCATCAGCTGTTCTGCGGGCGAATTCGTGTTTCTGTGGATTCCGCAGGTTGGGGAAAAGCCGTTCAGCGTTTCCACGGTTGAGCCTCTCGCTTTTGTCGTGAAACGTCGGGGCGAGTTCACGAATGCGATATGCGACGCCAAGGTCGGGTCGAAGATCTTTTCGAGAGGGCCTTATGGCAAGCCGGTGGAGCTGGTGCAATCCGAAAGGGCTTTGCTTATCGCCGGAGGAAGCGGAATGGCTGTTTTGCCGCTTATCGCCGAACGTGTTTCGAAAGTTTTCAAAGATATTCGCATCAAGGTTGCTCTTACAGGTGATGCGCCTGAGTCGGGGAAAGAGCTTGCGGGTTCTGATTTTTTGAGCAAATACGGACCTGTCGATTATGTTTATGACGCTGGCGTGCTTGGTAGGGTTATAGGCGAGCTTTCCGAGAAGGATGTTCAGGGCGATGTGGCTTGTTATGTGGTCGGACCGACTGTGATGATGAACCGGATTTGCGAGAGGCTGTGCTCGCTTGGAGCTGATCCAGACAAGGTTTTCATGAGCGTCGAGTCTTTGACATTGTGCGGCATCGGAATGTGCGGCGAGTGCTATTGCGCCGGCCGGTTGCCATGCAAGGAAGGGACATTCTATAAATACAGTGAGATGCGGTCAAGGATTTGACAACCCTTATAAATAGGGTATAATTAAAGTATGGGTAATGGACTGACGAGAGTATTTGTGTCTTTGCCGACATTCTTATTGAAATGGGAAAGGCTTGGCTTAAACGATGACGACATGAGAAGGCTTGAGAAGGAACTTCTTGACAACCCCAAGATCGGACCTGTTATGCGAGGGACAGGAAAAGTCAGAAAGATGCGTTTTGCTTTTGAAAACAGAGGCAAAAGTGGGTCTGTTCGTGTTATATACGTGGATTTTGAGGTATACGAGAAAATATATTTGGTGAATGCATACCAGAAGTCTGAAAAGGATAATATTACGAGTGCCGAAGCTAATGATCTGATAAAACTCGTGAAACTTCTTGAGGAATCACTCGAAAAGAATAGTGGAGGTGGAAAATGAGTTTGTTTGAGGATATAAAGGCTGGTCTCAACGAAGCGATTTCATACGAACAAGGCAATCTTGAAAATGCAAAAGTCGAAAAGGTTTCAAGGATAGTTGCTCCTCTTGCGGAATTTACTCCTTCACAGATCAAGGAGATTCGCAATAACTCGAAAATGACTCAGGAGATTTTCGCAAAGTGCATAGGTGTCAGTAAAAAATCTGTTGAGGCTTGGGAGGGTGGCAGGACAAAGCCGGACGGCGCCGCCCGCAGACTTTTAGGGCTTTTGCGGGATAATCCTTATTTTGCTAATGAAATCGGAATTGTTTTTCTTACTGTTTGATGAGTGAAAAGGAGCATACTGCTATGAAGACAATCAGCATTTCCGTGAAAACATCGGCGCATACGCAGATGATTGACATAACTGACGAGATAGCCAAAGCTGTAAGGGAAAGTCATGTGGAAGACGGCATTTGCACGATTTTCGTTCCACACACCACTGCGGCTGTTACGATTAATGAGAACGCCGATCCTGATGTGGTTCGGGATTTCACTAAAGAAATAGACAAAATAGTTCCGTGGGAAGACGGATATCTGCACAGCGAGGGGAACTCGGCGGCGCACCTCAAATCCAGCATGATAGGCTTTTCGCAGCAGGTGATAATAGAGAACGGCCGCTTGCTGCTTGGAACTTGGCAAGGGATTTACTTTTGTGAATTTGACGGGCCGAGGATGCGCAAAGTGCTGGTGAAGATTCAGGAAGGATAGGGTGGATATGAGATTGTTTTTGTGGAAGCGCTGTGGCTTTCTTTTCATTGGCGTTCTGATGTTGTTTTCATGCTATGATCCGATAGAGCCGCATCAGCATACTTACTCATCCGAATGGACGAGAGATGATGCCTATCATTGGCATGAGCCGACATGCGGCCATAATACCGTGTCTGGCAAAGCCGAACATTCATATGGGGCCGGCACGAATGTTTGCATGGTATGCGGATACGCCAAATTGAGCGGCATACCTGAGGGGCTTGATGCTGCTGATGTTTTGGCTGGATTGTTTGCCGTAGATGATGATGGCCATCAGGTCAGGTTTTCCAGCGGCAATCTTTATCATGGTGGTAGCAATGCTGCTTCCGGTTGGGCTTTTGAAGATAACCAATATGATTTCAGGACATGGCATTCTTCTGTTGCGAACGATGCTGTCATACAAGGACAGCCTGCTAGAACGCCTGAAACGAATACCGGGCTTTTCTATTGGTCGAAGGATGCGGGCAGAACATTCGATCGGTATCATGACAATGAAGGCGAGGATGCTGCCGATACGTTCGCTTTAGCGGATACCAGAGGTTTTGCTTTGCCGGATGACAGGAGCAGCGAGATCCATGACTGCATAGTTCCCGGTTATGATTGCCTTTCGTATGATGAGTGGAATTATTTGTGCTATGACCGATCGGAGGCCTCTTCCAAATTGGGTTTGGCAACCATAACAGGTGTCAATGGGGATGATGGTGTTGTCGGGCTTGTTTTGCTTCCCGATACATGGATAGATCCGTATTCTGATGCTTTCGTTCCAGGAGCTGATGATGGGTTTTCCACCAATTCGTATTCTGTGGAGCAATGGCGGAAGATGGAGCAGAACGGCGCTGTGTTTCTTCCTGCTGCCGGCAATCGTTCCAGTGATAGCGTGTTTAACATAGGCTTTCAGGGTTGTTATTGGTCTTCTTCGTCGCATCCGGATTCTGAAACATTGGCGGTAGGCTTTTGTTTCTTTCCTACCGGTTCCAGCATTTTCTACAACATCCGTCAGGAACATAATATGCCTGTTTTCTATAAGGATACCGGTGATGATAATGATGATCATAAGTGCAATCGCAAAAAAGGCATATCGGTGCGTTTGGTGGTACGCTTTCAGGATTGAGTTGCTCTCTAGGGCACTTCTAAAAACCTCAGAGTCCGAACCTGCCAGACGCCTTTCCGGCCATAAAACCGGCAAAAAGCCTCGGAATACGATAGTATTCCTGTGTTTTCAGCCGTTTTTCTGTCTCGGAAATCCGCAGGCATTTTCAAACAGCAGGTTTTTAGAAGTGCCCTCTAATTGTTTTGGGAGCACTGGGGTTATAGGAAATTGCTCTCTTTGGTGTTATTTATTTTCTTGAAGAATTTTTCCTTGAAAAAAAATTCAACTAAATTTGCAATGCATGCGAAGAACAGGACTAATGGCGAATTTGACATAGCTCTCGAATTGGAAAATGGAAAATATGTGATTGTTGAGGCCAAGTATTACATGCCGGACCATGTTCTGACGCTTTCTCAAATGAGGCAGGAGGCGAATCAGGTGTCGAGGATAAAGGAGTTGAAAGTGGAGTCTGTTTGGTTTGCCTGCGCATCGGATTTTGAAACGCAGGATGAATTCAGGTGCATTCGGGCGGAAGAAATGTACGATCCGCAAATTATCGGGGAGGCGGCTATGATGCCGATGTGGAGCGTATGATAGATCCGCATGTTCATTTGAGGGATTGGGGGCAGAGCGGAGCGGAAACCATTGTCCATGCTTTGGGTGTTGCGGTTCGATGCGGATTCACGCATGTTTTTGACATGCCGAACACTGCGCCTTGCACAGTTTCCGATTTTCAATCTTTGGCAGACAGGCTGGAAACAGCAGAGAAATCGAAGGTTCCTGGCATAGAATACCATACGTACATAGGACTTACGGGCAAGCGCGGGCAGGCGTTGTGGGCGTCAGAGGCTTATGACAAGTTTTTTCCAAAGGCAATCGGGCTTAAATTGTTTGCCGGGCCTAGCACGGGAAATTTGGAAGTAAGCGACAAGGCTTCGCAGGCTATGGTTTTCAGGGAGCTTGCGGAATCAGGATACAAGGGTGTTCTGGCAGTTCATTGCGAGGACAAGACTCTTTTCAGGTCGGAGCTCTATGACGGTTTTGATTTTTCGACTCATTCGTTGGCCCGTCCGCCTGAAAGCGAGTTCAAGTGCGTTGAGAATGTGATTGGTATGGCTGCAGCGCATGGATTTGGCGGTATTTTGCATATAGCTCATGTTTCGTGCGCGGAATCGGTTGCCATAATAAAGAGAAAAAGGCTTGAACATTCGAGATTGAGGATCACATTCGGAGTTACGCCTCATCATGCGCTTCTGACATGCGAAGATGCGAAAGACCATAGCAGGCTGCTGAAGGTGAATCCGCCGCTCCGCAGCTTGCAGGATAGGGATGCGGTGTTTGGCAGCTTGCTGGATGGAACCGCTGATTGGATCGAAAGCGATCATGCGCCGCATGTTTTATCTGATAAGGTCGTGAAGGGCGCTTCCGGATTGCCAGGATTTGCCGGATACTTGCTGCTTGTGGGGGCATTGCGGAGAGCTGGAATTTCAGAGAACAGGTTGAAGGGCTTGATTTGCCGGAATGCAGCCGGGGCGTTCGGAATACCGGTATCGGATGATGATTGTCAAATTCCTGAGGATCTGCTGGGCCTTTGCAGGACAATTCAGGCGGAATATGGGATACCGGCGTATGATTTGTAGAGGTTTTTTCAAAATCTCTATTCCACATGATATGTCGGCAGCGATTCTATGATTTTCCTGTTTTCTTCTTCCGACTCAATTCCTGCCAGATTTGCAACGGCCAAATGACATCTTGCAGCCAGATCGTCGATTGCTTCGTTTTTGCTTAGGCATTTGTTAATTTGCAGCGGTTTTCCGATGCTTAGCATGGCATTCGGATGCTTTTTGAATAGTTTGTATATTCCTCTCGGCTTGCGGTATGTGACGGCCATGGGCAGTACTGGCATATCCGTTTCATAAGCCAGTTTGAATGCGCCTTTTTGGAACGGCCTTATTGCCGGGTAGAAATGCCAGCAGGCGGCTTCGGGGAATATGTGGAGCCATTTGCCTTCATTCAATACGTCCTTCATGGCTTTGTATCCGTAAAATGTGCCGCGCATCGAATGTATGGGCATAGCAATTCCTCCGGCTACTCTGTAAAGCATTCCGGATTTGGATTCTATGCCTTCTTGCCAAGATGGAAATTCCGCAAAATGGAAATATCGCGCTGCCGATATGAATATGGTATCCCATTGCGTAGTGTGATTGCATATGGTAATCATTCCTTTCTTTTTGGCTAGCTTTCCGTATTCTCTGAAATTGCGCTTGCCTTTGATTTTCAGGCAATAGCGGATGCGGCACACAGGTTGAACCAGAACTACCATTGCTATTTTGAACATCAGCCTCAAAAACTTGTATTTGAATCCCTTTAGTCTGTACATGAAGTTCTCGTCGTACGTATAGTCGTGCGCCTTTTCGCTTATCACCATGTGCGCATAGTCTTTGTCGGGATATTTCAAGTCTTTGTCATGAATGTATGTCTTGCTCATATGCTGTTGTGATTTTATACGAAAGCGCTTTTAAAATCCATGAGGTTCTTGGAGAGGCAGACTGTGTAAAACTTCAAAAAAAGCTCATCGTTCGCGCCTTCCCATGCTATCATGCATGGGAAGGGTCTGGCTTGACAGCCAGACCCTTAAATATTCTTATCTTCTTGGAGTGAAAAATGCGAGATGCAAGAAAAATGCGGTTGCTGATGATTCTGACGCTTGTCGTTTGTTTGTTTGCGGTTGGATGCGCGAATCCGGCGCCCAGGGCTGAACGATTTGTATCGGAAGAATCGTTTACGGTGAGATTTTATGTTTTCAACGGATCAAGCTATGGCTTGGGTGTCGATGATGAACATAACAAATATGTTGTTTCCGGCATTGTGAAGAATGGAACAGTGGCATTGCCTGCTTTGGATGGCGTGAAAGGTTGGGCTGTTTTTTCTGTAGTGCCAAGAGGAATTATTAGGGAAAATGATTCTGGAATAACTGTTTTCGATAGCAATAGCCATATAATCGGAGATACGGATGTTTATGCGGTTTATGCTGCGCCTCAAGCTGTGGAACCCGAACCGGAACTGGAGCCTGAGCCTGAATCCGAACCCGAGGTTGAAACTTATGTTGTGCGTTTTTCCTGTTTGATGGCGACGTTGGCGAATATAGGATCGGAACGGGACCGGAACATGTCGTCGAAGGCGTTAGCAAAGGTTCGATGGTGGAGGTTCCGGATAATCCTGCGGTTAGCTATTGGACGATTTTGGCGAATTGTCCGACTGGCAGGATATATGAGGATTCCGATTGGCTTGTTCGTTTTGATTCGGCTACGGTTGTCAATGGCAATTGTGATGCGTATGCGGTATATCCTGTGGACGTTTCGGCGGAAAGAATTCTGAGATATGAGGAGAATGAATCCGGCGACATTGTCATTGCAGGGCTTATGGAATATGATGGCGTTCCGCTTGATATTGTGATACCGGAGGAAATTGACAGCAAGAAAGTGGTTGAGGTGATGGATTATGCTTTTCAGCTGTCCAGAAATCTGAAATCCGTCGTATTGCCGAATAATTTGGAGAAGATTGGCGATTGCGCTTTTGCGAACTGCTCCAATTTGGAAAAATTGGAGTTTGCGGATTTGAATCAGAGCAAACTGCATTCGATAGGAAAGCATTTCATCTCCGGCTGTGACTCGTTGGGCAAGTTTTATTTGCCGGTCAATTATGGCGATTCTGATGATGCGGTGATGTTGACATCTGATCATATGCAGAACGGATGGACATCAGTTTACATTTATCATTTGCTTGAAAACAACTATTCTAAGTTAAACTACGGAGGAGAATCAGGAGGATGGGTATTTGGCTTGAAATGCTACAACCTTGATGCTAATAGTGAAATAGAGGAGATGTTATTTGCTGGGGATTTTGATTACGAAGAGAGTGGTCAGGGCATGAGGCTTGTTGGTCTGACACAAGAAGGCGAGGAGCAGGATGGATATTTCATTATACCTGATGAAATAGAAGGCAAACCTGTTATTCAGATGTCAGCTTCCCTTTTTGCAAAAATACGAAGAGCATATTTTCCATCATGTTTTGAGAAAATCGTCGGGGCGATAAGTCCGGCGAATTGTGAAATGCAAAGCATAGCTTTTGTTGGTTTGAAAAAGAGTGAAGTCAAGTCCATTTTTAGTGACAGTCTTTCTATTTCCACGAATTTTAAGAACAATGGAAATCCGGATATGACAACTATAGGATGCCTGACGGAGACCGGTGGAGGAACTCTCTGTGCCGTACCTCGTCCTTCAAGCATGAGCAGCTGGTGATTAGACGCGAGTATGGGGCAAATTGTTTTTTTTGGTTTTGATTGCTGCCATCTTTTCGGCTAAAATGGGATATGACTACCATTTTGGTCGGAAAGTGAGGCGACCGATGTATATAGAGTGGCATGCATCGCGATTGATAACAAAGGGAATATCGCAATCGAAAGTTATTTTGGTTACGGGTGCGAGGCAGGTTGGAAAGGCTACCATTTTGCAGAATACGCTTGGCAATTGGCAATATTGGACTATGGACGATGAGAACCAGCTTAGGCTTGCGCAGGCCGATCCAGTGGTTTTCTTTGGCTATGTCCGAAAGTTTGACTGATAGGACAGGGCCGCAGAGTCGGAGAGGTGCTGGAGAGGCACGCTTTGGGGCGAAAAGCCTAATGCAGGATAAGGCTTCGTGCCTATCCAAATGGCCTTGCGACCCAAAGCGCGGATATGCGCCGCATATCCGGCGATTGGATATGGCAGAATAAATGATCAGTCATTTATTCGGACGTAGCCTTTTTTTTCAAGGGCATTTCTAAAAACCTGCTGTCCAGAGAGCGGCTGTGGATTTCAGAGGCGGAAAGCCGCCCGAAGGCTGCATAATCCTGTCGTATTTTGCCGTTTTCGGATGGTTTTCAGACCTGAAAGACATTGTCGAAATCGGATTCTGAGGTTTTTAGAAGTGCCCTCAAAGACAAGGCTTTTCCCTATATCATAGATGAGATCAAATATGTTCCGGATATTTTCAGGACTTTGAAATACCATATTGACAGGCAGCCTGGCAAGGGTCTTGTGGCATTGACCGGCTCATCATCTTATGAATTGATGAACAGCTCTTTCCAGTCATTGGCCGGAAGGATAAGCATTATTGAGATGTCGGGTTTGTCTCTTAGGGAACTGGCGGGTGATGCGGAAGTCATGCCTTTCTTGCCTGAGTCGGAGTTTTTAGAAAGGAGACGGGCATTGCGCGTAAAATCTTTGCTGGATTTGTGGGAGCGTATTGTCAGGGGGAGCATGCCAGAGCTTCAGGATCCGTCTCGTGATCTGGAGTGGTTTTAAAGGGATTATATCAGAACATATATAAAGCGTGATGTCCGAAAGCTGATGAATGTGAAGGATGAGCTGAAATTCAGAAAGTTTCTTGCTTCTGTTGCTGCTCGCAGCGCAAGGATGATTTCATATAATGAGATTGCGGATGATGCGGGAATTGATGTGAAGGCGGTTCATGGCTGGTTGAGCATTTTGGAAGGATCAGGTATGGTGAGGATGCTTCAGCCTTATGGCGGCAATATTTTGAAAAGAGCGTTGAAGACTCCCAAACTGTTCTTCATGGATACGGGCTTGCTATGTTATTTGTGCGGTTGGAAGACGCCTCAGACCGCTGAGTTTGGGGCCCAGAACGGAGCTATATTCGAGACATTTGCGGTTAGTGAGATTATAAAGTCGCATTTGAATGCCAAAGGTGATGCCAACGGAATTTATTACTATGGCGACAAGGACAAAAACGAAGTTGATGTGGTAATTGAGGATGGTGTGGATGTCTATCTTGTTGAAATGAAGAAATCCGGAACGATAAAAGGCGATTGGACTAAGGGCTTTTCAAGGTTTTCTGCTGTTGATGGAAAAACCGTTCGCGGTTGTGCCGTGGTGTGCAGGTGCGATAACATCATTAGGATTGACGAATTGGCGTATGCTGTGCCAATAGAAGCCGTTTGATATGCTTGGCTGTCTTTCTCAACATGATTGGAATATTTGTGAATTGTTTGACGGGCGGAGATGTGATATAATCAAATGAATATGGATAGGCAAAAGTCATTATCGGTTTTATTGAAATACAACAAGGATCACTTTCATATTCAGCATGCGCTTACGGTTGGGGCGGTTATGAAATGGTTTGCCGGTGAGCTGGGTTATGCGGATGATGCGGAGCATTGGGGATTGGTTGGGCTTCTGCACGACATAGATTTTGAGTTGTATCCGGACGAGCATTGCATCAAGGCCCCGGAGATATTGCGTTCGGAGGGGGTTGGGGAGGATATAATACATTCCGTTGTGTCGCATGGGTATGGCATAACCGTGGGTTGCGGCAAGACGATTGATGTCGCTCCTGAGCATGAAATGGAGAAAGTGCTCTTTGCGGTTGACGAGCTTACGGGGCTTGTGTGGTCGGCATCGCTTATGCGCCCCTCCAAAAGCACGAAGGATATGGAGCTCAAGTCATTGAAGAAGAAATACAAGGACAAGCGCTTTGCGGCCGGATGTTCGCGCGAGGTAATAGAAAGGGGCGCTCAGATGTTGGGATGGGGGCTCGATGATTTGCTTTCCAGAACTTTGGATGCCATGAAGGCTTGCGAGGACGAAATCAATTCGGAGCTGCGGAAAGTTGTAGGAGATGCGGTATGAAAAGGGTGTTCATAGACGGTAGTGCCGGAACAACGGGATTAAGGATTCATGAGAGGCTTGCAAGCCGGAGCGACATCAGTCTCATGTTGCTTCCGGAAGAGAAGAGGAAGGATGAAAAGGCGAGGAGAGATGCGATAAACAGTGCTGATGTCGTATTTTTGTGTTTGCCCGATGACGCTGCGAGAGAAGCGGTGGGATTTTGTGATAATCCTAATACGGTGATAATTGATACTTCTACCGCACATAGGACGAATCCCAATTGGGTATATGGCTTTCCGGAGCTTGGCGGCTTTAGGGATAAAATCCGCCAATCCAAGCGGATTGCGAATCCGGGGTGCCATGCGAGCGGTTTTCTTTCGCTTGCAACTCCTTTGGTTGAGATGGGGTTGTTGAGGAAAGATGTTCGGTTATCATGCTTTTCCCTTACGGGCTTTAGCGGAGGCGGAAAGAAGATGATAGCGGAATATGATGGCCAGACTTCTCAAAATCCGTATTGCTCGGGCAGGCTTTATGGATTGGGCCAAACACATAAGCATCTTCCCGAAATGAGTAAAATCGCCGGTTTGGCTAACGAGCCTGTCTTCATGCCTGTGGTGGTTCCGTCGTATTCCGGTATGGAAGTTATGATTCCTCTTTCCGCTGGTGATGTGAAATGCTCCAAAAGCGATATCGCTGGCGCCTATGATGAGTATTATAACAGAAAGCTCGGAAATTGCGGAATTGTCAGATATGCGGAGAATCTAAGCGAGTTCGTTTCTGATAAGGAAGGCTTTTTGCCCAGCGTTGCTTTATCGGGTCGTGATGACATGCTGGTTGGAGTAGTTGGAAACGAGGACAGGTTTGTTTTGATTTCCTTGTTCGACAATCTTGGCAAAGGCGCCAGCGGCGCGGCGATTCAGAATATGAATATAGCTATTGGCGCAGCGGAAACCGAAGGTTTGATCATAGGGTAAGTTATCATTTGGAAGGTTTTCCGTCTTTGAAAATCCGCGGGCGCTCTCTAGGCGGCAGGCTTTTAGAGGCGCCCTTATTTCATCTGCCGCAATACTGGAATTCCTTCCGCATCAATCATTATGGGATCGCCGGTTTCGTTGATGATATAGCGGTTTCCTTTCTCATCAATCATTATGGGATCGCCTCCGGCCGTTTTGAGAGAGGTAATCATTATCGGATCTCCTGTTGCTGTTGTTTTGCCTTGAACCATTATCGGATCTCCGGACGCGTTGCGCATTATCGGATCTCCGGCGAGTTCCGGTTTGATTGATAGCGCCTGGCTGTTGGAATTCGTTTTAATAGCGGGGGTGCTGTTTGCGGTTTTTCCTGTGCTGGCACATGAAAGCGCTGCTGATGCCATTGATATGGCCGTTAGTGTCAGTATGATTGATTTTCTCATATGAAGCCCCCTTGTTTCTTCGTGCTGCCTCTAGAAATCCCAGGTTCGGTTCCGCTCGTGTCTTTTAGGCCTGAAAATCACAGGTGCCTTCCAGACGGCAGGTTTTTAGAAGCGCTCTTTAGAAGTGTGTTGGTTGGAGTTTTTCCAGAAGTTTTCCAAAACCGATCTCAGGATCATGCGAAGTTAATCCTGGTCGCAAGGCAATTCCTGCGGAAGTTTGTGCCTTGTGCCGGAAGAGCGGGCGGCTGAAGGAATTGGTTTTGAAAAACCTGACTTAAATATAGGTGATATGCGGATAAAATGCAAGACATAAAGGCACTATGATTGGCATTGCTATTGGTTGGCAAATATTGATAATGCATGTATTAGCTTGTTGTTTGCGAGGAAAACCGAATGCCTGGGAAATTTTGTTTTGTTTTTTGAAAAATTGTATAATCATTGCCTTTAGGGCGCATCTAAAAACCTCAGAGTCTGATTCTGCTAGTCGCTTTTCGGTCGGAAAACATTGAAAAGCCAAATTACGATAATATTCCTGTTTTCCACCTTGAAAAATCGCAGGTGTTTCCGGCGGCGGTTTTGGAAATGCCCTTGGAAAATGAGGGTGTTATGTCGGAAATCATGAAGAATATGAACAGGATTGCCACGCCTGTTTCCATGACGGAGCTTGGCATTTATTTGGATTGGACTAAGGACTTGTCATCGACAGCGTATGATATACCTTACTTGTTTTCGCTTCCTTCGGGAACCGATTTGAATAGGCTGGCGGATTCCTTAAATGAGGTTTTTCGCGCTCATAGAAATCTTTTGTCGCATTTTCAGACGAATGCGGATGGTACTGTTTCCCGTTTGGTTCCGGATTGCGATTCCAGTGAGATAACTGTGGATATCAGTTATGACGACGGGGAGCCGGATTTGAATAGGCTCGCCAGGCCTTTTTCGGATCCTGAAGGTGATTTGTATCGCATTCATATCATTAGAGGCTTGTCTGGAGCATATCTTTTCATTCAAATTCATCATTTGGTATTTGATGGCACCTCAACGATGGTTTTCATAAGGGATCTTAGCAGGGCATATGCCGGGGAATTGCTGGCAGCTGAGAGCTTCACCGCAGGCATGCTTGCTGAAAAAGAAGCCGGACTTCGCAAAAGCAAGGAGTTCTCCGATGCGGAGAAGTGGTATGATGATTTGCTTTCGGGAACTGACAGCAGCAGCGAGCTGTATCATGACAGGGAATGCGGACAGCGCAAGGTTGCCTACGAATCGATTTCATTGGATATGGATTCCGATAAGCTTAAGAGTGTCATCCATGGGCTTGGAATCAAAACCAGCGCTTTTTTCACATGCGTTTACGGATATGCGCTCAGCCGTTTTTCAGGGTCCAAGGAAGCTTTGTTTGCTTCAATACATGCTGGACGTTCTCCTGAAATCGCTGATGATATAGGGATGTTTGTCAAGACGTTTCCCGTTCTGGAGCGTTTTGACGGGAACGAACGCATTTCAGATCACCTTAGAAAAACCAACGAGCAAATTCTTGGCCATAGGAAAAACGGTTTGTTTTCGTTTGCTGATGTTTGTTCGAAATACAATCTTTCCATTCCTGCCATGTTCGCATATCAGGGCGAAAACGAGTCCGAGGTTGATTTTCTCGGCTCTAAAGCCGCTTTGAAATATGTTCTTCGCGAGGATCCGAGGGATGATTTTCTTGGGGAAGTCCTTAGAAGCAAAGGGGAGTATGTTTTCAGGCTGTCGTACCGAACTGATCTTTATGAAAAAGGGACGGCTGAGAACTTTGTGCAATGCTATAGGAAAATCGCGCATGAATTTGCGGATAGAGCGGAGGGAGTGATTTCGGACGTGGATATAGCATCAGAAAGCCAGAATCGCTTGCTTGATGCCTTTTTGCCTGCAAACGAATTGCCATCCGGATCGAATGATATCGTATCTCTTTTCAGGCAGCAGGCGCGGAAGCATCCTGATGCCGTTGCGCTGGTGATCGGAGATATTAAAAGGACTTATGCGGAAATCGATGACATTTCGAATCGCATCGCTTGCCATTTGATTGGAAAGGGTGTCGGTCGCGGAAGCGTGGTTTCCATTTTGATACATCGCAACGAATACATGGTCATAGCGTCGCTTGGCGCTTTGAAGTCTGGAGCCGGGTATCAGCCGCTGGATCCTTCATATCCGCCCGAAAGGCTGCTTTTCATGGTCCAGGATGCAAAGGCGAGTCTTGTGATAGCGGATGAGGATCTGGTATCTCTGATCGCTGGATATGAAGGGGAGTTCCTGCTTACCAAGGATATTTCTTCCCTGCCGCCTTTTGATAAAAGCGCAAGCATGCCGGTTATCAACGGGAATGAT
Source organism: uncultured Spirochaetales bacterium (assembly GCA_902797395.1). GTDB lineage: Bacteria > Spirochaetota > Spirochaetia > Sphaerochaetales > Sphaerochaetaceae > UBA9848. The sequence continues at coordinate 11,601 of CADBSO010000102.1, read as the reverse complement.
GTTTTCACGCTTCTCTATACTTCAGGTTCCACTGGCGTCCCTAAAGGCGTTGTTTTGGAGCATGGCAATCTGGTTAATTTTTGCAAGAGCTATCAGAAGGAATGTGACATGGGGGTCGGGACGGTCAATTCCGCTTATGCCAGCTATGGATTCGATGCGAATATGATGGATATGTATCCCGCTCTTACTTGCGGTGGGACAATTTGTGTTGTTCCGGAAGAGATCAGACTGGATTTTCAGGCGTTGGGCGAATACCTCGGGAAAAACAGCGTTTCGATTTCGTTTATGACTACGCAAGTGGGCAGACAGTTCGCAATATCTCCATTCAGACCATCATGTTTGAAGCATTTGATGGTGGGCGGAGAAAAGCTTGTTCCTTTGGCGCCGCCAGAAGGGCTTGATTTCAAGAACATATACGGGCCTACGGAATGTACCATATTCGTAACTCACAAAACCGTTGATAGGGAATATTTGCGCATACCCATAGGAAGTTCCTTTGCAGGTGCGGCGCTATATGTTGTGGATGAATACGGCCGCAGGGTGCCGCCATGTGTTCCGGGCGAGCTTTGGATAGCGGGCAGATGCGTGGGCAGGGGGTATTTGAATCGTCCCGAGCAAACTGCGAAATGCTTTACCGAGAACCCCTTTTCGAAGGATGCGGGTTATGAGCGCGTTTATCATACTGGCGATATTGTGCGCTATCTGCCGAACGGCGAAATAGATTTCCTTGGCAGGAACGACGGGCAGGTCAAAGTGCGCGGGTTTAGAATAGAGCTTTCCGAGGTCGAAGGCGTTATTCGCGAATATCCCGGAATAAGGGATGCTTGCGTTCATGCTTGGGATATGGGCGAGGGCGGCAAGATGATAGCCGCATATGTCGTGAGTGACGATAAGGTGGATGTGAAGGCTGTCGGGCTTTTCATACTTGAGCGCAAACCGCCCTATATGGTTCCGGCGTCGATAATGCAACTCGACAGCATACCGCTCAATCAGAACGGCAAAGTCAATCGCAGGATGCTTCCCAAGCCATCGTCTTCTTCTGTTTCGCAAGATTCTGATGCCGTTTCGGTAAAGCGCGAGGACAATATGCTTGAGACGGAGCTTAAGAGGGCGATTAGTGAGATAACAGGTTCGGGCGATGTTCCTTATGATGTTCCGCTTGAATATGCCGGGCTTACGAGCATTGGCGTCATACGCTTGTCTGCATTCCTTTACAACAAATTCGGAATAAGCCTCAATTCAAAGGCGCTGAAAGGCAAGAGCTTGCTGGATCTGGAGAATGATATTCTAAGGATATGGATGGAGAAGGGTGTCCAAACACCGTCATCGGACAACGCCCAGGTCAAGGCCGGTTCTTTAGAACCATATCCTTTGAGCGCGGCGCAGCTTGGAATATACATGGAATGCATGAAGGAACCGGAAAGCACGTCGTACAACATCCCGGTGGTGATGGAGTTCGTCAAAGGAACTGATGCCGGAAAGCTGGCGAAATCGATCGCTGCCGTAATCAAGGCCCACGCCTCCGTAAATGTTCATTTTGAGTTGATTGACAGTCAGATCATGGCCGTGGCGAACGGCTTAGACGAGATCGATATTCCGATTTTTGATATGTCTCATGCCGAGAAAGACAAATTCAAGTCGGAATTCGCCAAGGCATTCCATTTGAATAAGGGACCGCTGTATTCTTTTGCGATAATAAGAACGGAAGAGTCGGTTTGCCTTATCATGGACTTTCATCATCTTGTATTCGACGGATACTCGCTTGATTTGTTTTTCCGGGATTTGTCTGTCGAGTTGTCGGGCGGACATTGTCAGGCGGAGGGCGCGAGCTATGCGGATTTTGTGAGGTGGCAGCAGAATATGCTCACTGGCGAACATGCGAACGATTTTGACAGGTATTTTGCCGGAATTTTCGAGAAATACGAATCGCCTTCGCAGATAACTCCGGACAAGCCGAAATCCGATGTCGCCGGCAAAAGCGGATCTGTGAGAAAGGCTTTGCCGCAGTCGCTTGTATCTGAAGCCATCAAACGTGTTGGGGTTTCAGAGGCTGCGTTTTTCTTGGCCGCTGCGGATTATGTGGTAGCGAGGCTTACCAATTCCAATAATGTCTACATTTCAACTATTTCGTCAGGACGCAGCGAGGCGCGCTTCTCCAGGACATATGGAATGTTCGTGAATACGCTTCCGCTTGCATCCGAATTGTCACAAGGCACTATAGATGATTACATAAAGAGCGTTGCGGATGGGTTTTCTCAGGCGATAGAACATGAGAATTATCCTTTTGCGCGAGTGGCTGACAAGTGGGGTTATTCTGTCGAGATCATGTATGCTTATCAGCGCGATATAGTGCAGAAACCGGATATTCCCGGACTTATGAGCGAGTATGCTGATGAGTCGAATGATTTGAAGTTTCCGATATTCATACGCATTGTGGATGATAGTGGCAATCCAGCGGTTGAGGTTGAATATGACGATTCGATGTATTCTGAGGGCTTTGCCGAAAAAATTGCGAAATATTGCTGTATAGTCGCTTCCTGTTTTGCCGAGAACGGAGAGAAAAGATTGCGCAGCGTGTCTCTCCTTGATGAGAATGAAAAGCGTTTGCTTGATGGCTTCCATACTGTTCAGGAGCAAGTCAGGGTTCCCGATGATGTGTTTTTCTTCTCTGGTATGGAGAGAAATGCGGCGGAACATCCTGACCGTTTGGCGCTTATTGCCTCGGACGGCAAGTTCACATATGGGGAATTCGATAGCATTACGGATAGGGTTGCGAATGCTCTGATAAAGCGCGGCGCGAATGCCGGAGGCAAGGTGCTCATCCTTCTTCCCAGAACCTCAAGGGCGTTGTTCGCGTTTTTCGGAGCGAGCAAAGCGGGTTTGGGGTATATTCCGTTTGATCCTGCTTATCCTGCGGAGAGGATAAACCTGGTGATAGAGGATTCCGATGCCCAATTTGTGATAACCTCATCAGACATGCTGTCCCGTTTCGAAGGCAGGAACGCTGTGGATATAGAGGAGCTTTTGAAGGAAACGGATGCGTCAAAGCCGCATGTCGGAATATCCCAGGATGATATTTCATATATGATTTATACGTCCGGCTCCACCGGCAGGCCCAAAGGAGTGATGCTGACTCATAGGGGAATGGCGCATTATGTGGCTGATATGCCTGGCAAGGAGATGGTGAACACGCTGCGGAGCTGCTGTTCGGTTTACTGCTCCATAACGACATTGTCGTTCGATATTTCCGTAATGGAATATTCGCTTGCCTTGAGCAACGGGTTGACTTTGTATTTTGCGAATGAGCAGGAATGCAACAACGCTGATATGCTTGCTGAAAGGATGATGGAGACCAAGGCTGATGTGATAAGCGGAACGCCGTCCAGGATTCAGACCCTTTTGGCGTCTTCCAAGTTTTGCGAGGCTCTTCGGAAGTATGGCAAGCTTGTTATTTGCGGTGGCGAGAAATATCCTGATAAGCTTATGCAGGATCTCAAGGAACTGGTTGATCATCCGATGAACATCTACGGACCTTCGGAGATAACCATTTCCTGCAATGAACATGATTTGGCAAACGATGATGTGGTCACGATAGGAAAACCGACTCCCGGCGTAATCGAATACATAGTCGATACCGACGGCAATGAGCTTCCAATAGGAATGGTCGGCGAGGTATATATAGGCGGGTGGGGAGTCGGAAAAGGATACAACAATCTGCCCGAGATGACCAAGGATCGTTTTATAGATTACAATGTCGAACGAATCTACAAATCCGGGGATTATGGCCGGTGGCTTGAGAACGGCTATATGCAGATACTCGGCAGAAAGGACAATCAGATAAAGCTCCGCGGCCTTCGCATAGAGCTTGGAGAAATAGAGACCGTTTTGGCTGCTCAGCCCGGAATGAAGCATGTGGCCGTCAAGATCGAGAAGATAAACGGAATAGAGCATCTTTGCGCATGGTTTGCGAATGACAATAAGGTTGACATTCAGGCGCTGAAGATGGAATTGGGAAGAACTCTTACGCCATACATGGTGCCGACAGCGTACATGCAGCTTGATGAGATACCGTTTACGCCGAACGGAAAGCTTGATTTGAAGAACCTGCCTTTGCCTTCGGTGTTCCGCGGAGGCGGAGAAACCGCGCAGACTAAGGCGGAGAAGGATTTCTGCGAGATATTCTCATCGCTGCTTGCTGTTGATGACGTTTTGGTTACGGAGAGCTTTTTTGACTTGGGCGGAACATCGCTTCTGGTCACCAAGGTGGTAATAGAGGCGAACAAGCGAGGATATGGCATAGTCTTCGGAGATGTTTTCGCAAATCCCACTCCGAGGAAGCTGGCATCAATGTTCGAGAAGGGCGAGGAATCGAATGTCGATAAGGCGGACAGTGAAATAGAGGATTACGATTATTCTGAAATCAATAGCTTGCTGGAGCGGAATACGCTTGATGCGTATTTGAGCGGGGAACCGATTGCTTTGGGAAATGTTTTTTTGTCTGGTGCGACAGGATATTTGGGAATACATGTTCTTCATGAATTGATCAAGAGTACGGATTGCGTCATCTATTGTCTTGTTCGTGGTGGCAAGCGAAGTCCTGAGACAAGGCTTAAAGAGCTTTTGATGTATTATTTCGAATCGCCATGCAAGGAGTTGTTTGGAACTAGAATCATACCGGTGGAAGGCGATATCACGGATAAGGCGAAATTGGAGGCGTGCAAGTCGCTGCCGATAGATACCGTTATAAATTGCGCGGCAAGCGTAAAGCACTTTGCGGCGGATTCGAGGATCGAGGACATAAATGTCGGCGGTGTTGTGAATCTCATTGATTTCTGCCTTTCGAAGAATGCCAGAATGATCCAGACTTCGACTATGAGCGTGATAGAAATCGGGTTCGAGGATATGCCGGAAACATGCAGGCCGAATGAGCATTCGCTATATTTCGGTCAGGATCTTTCCAATAAGTACGTTCATTCGAAGTTTTTGGCGGAAAGGGCGGTTCTGGAAGCGATTGTCAAGAAAGGACTGAAGGCGAAGATAATGCGATACGGCAACTTGTCGGCAAGACATGAGGACGGCGAGTTCCAGATCAATTTCGAGTCGAACTCCGCTATGGGCCGGCTTCGGGCGTTTACGACATTGGGTTGCGCTCCATTTGGCCTGCTTGATGAAACCATGGAGTTCTCACCAATCGATATGGTTGCAAAAGCGACGGTAATGCTTTCGCGGACACCGGATGATTGCATTCTGTTTCATGTGATAACCGATCAGTATGTTCAGATGGTTCATGTCTTTAATGAGATGAAAGCGCTGGGGTATGATGTGAGCTTTATGGAAAAGGAATCATTTGATAGAGTGTTTGCTGATACTCAGTCCGATCCCAAGAAAGCCCCGCTTCTGACAAGTCTTATGGCTTATGCTTCCAATGCCAACGAGCGGGAGCGCAAGATGCTTCCTATGGATAGGCACTATACGCTCCAGGTCCTTTATAGGATGGGGTTTGTCTGGCCTATAACATCATGGGACTACTTTAGGAAATTTGTGGGGGCATTGAGCGGGCTTGGATATTTTGACAATGATTTTTAGAAAGAGGAGATGTTGGTTATGACTATTGAAAAAAATGTGGATGGCTGTGTTGCAACTATTTCTCTGACAGGATGGCTTGATACGCAGAGCGCTCCGGAATTCGAGGCCGCTCTTGTTGGTCTTGGACAGGAGGTGACAAGTCTTGTATTGGATTTGAAGGGCTTGGAATACATTTCATCAGCAGGCATTCGCCAAATCGTGTCGGCGTATAAGAAAATGAATGGCGCTCTGACTGTCAGGAATGCAACCGAAGAGGTGATGGATGTTTTCAATATGTCCGGAGTAAGCAAAAAGCTGAATATCGAATGAAGGGTGCTTTTGAAGGCCTTGGAGCCATAGGGTGGCTGTGATCATTAAAAGTGTCGAGCCCGGTCTTGTTCACATCCGCATTGCGGATGTTGCGGCTTTGCGGCTTAGCGAATCGTATTCGGATATGATGCGGCTTTTGCCATCGGATGATCGCAACAAGATTTCCGCATATGCGCATCAGAAAGATCGGTTGCTGTGCATGGCCGGTCGGATCATGATGAGGGCCTTGGCTTTTGAAACCGCAGGCAAGTCCTATGCGCCTTTGAGGTTTTCTGAATTTGGAAAGCCGTATTTTGAGTTTGAAAACGCTCCGCAATTCAATTTGTCGCATTCCGGCGATTATGTCGCGTTGGCATATGGCAGTTGTCCAGTGGGTGTTGATATTGAATGCTGCAATGATTTCGAATGGAGTGATGTCGCTGAAGGTTTTTCCGAGACGGAGAGGGCTTTTATCATGTCGGATCCAGATCGTTTAAGGTGTTTTTATAGGGTTTGGACGACTCGTGAGGCGATTTCAAAGGAATTTGGCAAGGGTCTTTCAATTTTTGATTCCGGTGCGGTTCCCATTGATTTTGAAAATAAGGAAGCGCAATGCAACGGCAGGAAATTGTTTTTTGACGATTGGAGCGTATCGGGGTTTGTGTTATGCGTATGTTCGCAGCAACGCTTTGATGCGGACATCGCATTTGTTTCGCATGAGGAATGGCAGCATGTGATGGATTTGCTGCGAAGAGGCATCGTGGCAGGAAGCGGCTGATTGTGTTTGGAGAGGCTTGCAGGAAATATCGCATATGAGAAGAGAGAAACGAAAATCCATAAGAAAACGTGTTGTCATAAGTTTTGCGGTCATATTTCTAATGTCTTTGGCGATCTCTGGAGTGATCGGCTTCAAGACGGCATACGATGATGTGATGCAGGATGGTGAGGCCTTGGCAAAAAGCTGCGTTGAGGTCACGAGTTATTTTTTGAGACGTTGGGATTCCGGCAATTTGGGGGAAACCGCTGATGAGCATTCGTATATGATTGCCAGAAAACTTACTCGCAATTTCTGCAAGGGATTTGGTTTGGATTATTTGTATGTCTATAAGATTGATGCTGCGGCGGGCAGGAGGAAATATGTGTTTTGCTCGGCAGCGGATGATGAGAAAGATGAAAAAGCGCAGGATTTTGTCAATGGAAATGCTTCCGCGGAAGAGCTGATGTCTGATGAGATGGCCATATTGAATGGCGATTTGAGCATTCAGCGCATTTATCTGGACAACAAATATGGAAAAGAAGTCGCATGGCTGGCGCCGTATTTGGATGGTGAGGGCAAGCTTGAGGCATTTATAGGAATGGATGTTTCGATGGAAAGTGAAAAGCGCATGATCTTAAAAGGATTTGCTCTCAACGCATTGCTGGTTTTCGTTTCGCTTTCGCTTGGGTTGGCCGTTTTTCTGGTGACGGTGAACCGCAGGATAATAAAGCCCATAAATGCCGTATATGACAGCATGATGCATTTTGTGCTTTCCGGCGATCAGGGGCAAAGTCTTGTTTTCGACGCGGCTGGAAAGGATGAGATAGAGAGGATAGTTCTTGCATTTGAGAAGATGAAGGGCGATATAAGGGCTTATTTGGACAATATAGAAGCATTGACTAGAGAGAAGCTTGAAACCGATGTTCAGATAGATGTTGCCCGCCGCATACAAAATGGTTTGGTTCCGGAGGTGATGGCCAGGAATAGCGAAACCTTTAGCGTAAACGCGATCACTCGCCCTGCAAAAATAGTAGGCGGCGATTTTTACGACTGTTTCGTGCGGGATAAGGACGAGGTTTGCGTGATGATAGGCGATGTTTCCGGCAAAGGAATTTCCGCAGCGATATTCATGGCCATGGCAAAAACCATGCTGCGTGAAAAGCTTATGGTCGGGCTTAGTCCTGCTGACGCTTTGAGTCAAGCCAATGTAGAATTGTGCGCTGCTAATCCCGAAGGGCTTTTCGCTACGGTTTTTGTTTTTGTTTTCGATCCGCTTGGCGGAAAGCTCATCTTTTCCAACGCAGGACATACTTATCCGGTTCTATTTGGCGACGATGTTTCGCTTATGAAGGTTGATAGCGGGATGGCTCTTGGCCTTTTTGATGATTTTGCATTTGAGAATAGCGCTATGGATTTTTCAGCGGGACATGGCATATTGGTTTATACGGATGGCGTGACGGAGGCTACGAATCCGAGTCATGAGTTTTTCGGCTCCGGTAGGCTTTTGGATTCTTTGCGGGGCATAGGGATTGGCAAGGGCACCGCTTCTGAAGCGGTCTCCAGAGTTAGTGATGCGGTAAGGGAGTTCTGCTGCGGAAGCGAGCCGTTTGATGATATGGCAGTACTTGCTTTTTTCAATTCCGCCAATGTTTCTTCAGGGGGTTTGCCGGCGAATGGCAAATGGACTGAGCTTCCGGTTTCCCTTTCGTCTTTTGATATTGTCAGAGATGTGATAACTAATGCTTGTGGAGATTCGCTTGCGATGAAGCATGTGTTGCTTGCATGCGATGAGGCCATAGCGAATGTTGTCAGCTATTCCAAAGCGACCGGTTTCAAATTCGCATATGGCATGGTAAATGGGACTTTTGAAGTGGTTTTTTCAGACAATGGGGTTCCATTTGATCCTACCGTTTGTAATTTGGATGATAAGGAGTTCGATACATTGGATCAAGGCGGCATGGGAATCGGCATCATGTCCAAAAGCTGTTCCAGCATGAGATACAAGCGCGAGAATGATTGCAATGTGCTTGTCATGAGCTTCGAGTTGGAAGCGTAAGGTGATTTTTCAGTTGCTTGTTTTCTGACAATTAATAAGCTTGGCGCATATCTCATCAGCTGCTCTGCTGCTGTTGTCGTCTGCTTTTGCAGGCTTGAATTTGCGTATGATCTTGTTAAGAGCATGCGTCAGGTTTTTTTCTTGAATAACATCGGCATTAATGTCGTATGTGTTCGCTATTTCAATTCGATCGCATCTGTTTGAGAAGACAATTATGCTGACTGCTGGCACTCCCGGATCACCGAGAAATTTTTTCAAAGCCGCTATGCGGATTTCGTTTTGTCTTATCGGGTTGTAGAATTTGCGTTTGCTGCGCAATTTGGATCTTTTCCAGTATTTCTTTTTTGCATTTCCGAAAACCGATCCGGAATAATCGTTGTAACCGAATGCGAATATTACCGTATCGCACATCATCAGCGCATCGATTTCGATTTCTTTCTTGCTGTTGTCTGAAATGCGCAAGCCGCTTAGCACCTTGAAGCCGTGGCTCTCGTATTCATTCGTTAGCGTGTTTATGAAATTGCGCTTGTTTTCGGATTTTACTCCTTCCTGCTTCCTTTCTTCCTCTTCATCTTGTTTTTTGTTCTTCTTCCTGATGACTAGCAGGATCGTCGCGAGTAAAATTATGATGGGAGCCGCAGCAAGCGCTGCTGTGGCCCATATGTCGTGATTGCTCCCTTTGCTTTCTGTTTTAATTTCGGGAGATATTGACGGACTTGTATTGTTCGCATCTGCTTTTGCTATTACCACCTTTTGAGTTTCATCAGTCTTATTTGCGTTTTGTTTTTCATCGTCATGCTTTTGCGTTTCTGCAATGGGGAGCTGATTGGAATCCGTTGAATCTGCTTCCTTGTATTCATTTGCCGATTTCGTATCAACAACATGGTTGTTTGCAAGGGATAGGCATGAGGCAAGCTGGATTAGGAATATGACCAGCAATGCTGATGGTAATGTGATTCGTCGGTTCTTTATCATAGTGCGATGCATTTCCTCCGTACCTGGTATTTAGTGCTGTGGCAATATGAATTATTTGTCGATTATTCTATCATGCGCAAGTGCGATTGTAAAGCCGAAACTGCTTGCTGATGGGAGCGCGGAAACATTTTAAGGAAACTGCTATATTTTGCTTTGAAACATTTTAAGGAAACTGCTATATTTTGCTTTGAAATATTTTAAGGAAATTGCTATATGATTTTTAAGAGGAATATCAGCGAAAGGCTTTTGGAATGGAAAAGCACGAGCAATGGGAGGACTGCGCTGCTCATAGAGGGCGCTCGCCGGGTTGGCAAGACAACGATTGTCAAGGAGTTTGTTTCCAAAAATTATTCAAGCAGCATATATATAGATTTTTCCGATACGAAGCGTTCATTCACGAAGAATGTTCGCGAAACATTCGAGGATTCCGATGGGCTTGAGGATTTTTTCAACAGGCTTATGCTTCTCTTCTCCGTCAGGTTGGAGACGAGAAAATCGGCAATAGTGTTTGATGAGGTGCAAAAATATCCCGCCGCACGCGAGATGATCAAGGTGCTTGTCGATGATGGAAGATATGACTACATTGAAACCGGTTCCCTGATATCCCTGAAGAAGAATTCCAGATCCATTCTCATACCTTCGGAAGAGGAGGTTGTTGAGATGTTTCCGTTGGGCTTTGACGAATTTATGGTGGCTATTGGCGAGGATATGCTTCTGGAACATATCCGCCAGTCGTTTTCAGACGCCAAGCCTTTGGCTGACGGGCTGCATAGGAAAGCCATGCGGTTGTTCAGGACATATATGGCGGTTGGCGGCATGCCACAGTCTGTAAGCGCATATGTTGAAAGCAGTGATTATCATGCTTGCGACAGGATAAAGAAGAACATCATAAATCTTTATAGGGAGGATTTGGAAAAGATATCGTTCAAGCGCGCTTCGGTATCGCCCTTGATTATTTATGATAGGATGCAGTCCTTGTATTATAATCATGGTTTTGAGATAAGAGCAAGTGAATTTTCAAAAAGCACAAGGCTTCAGGCATGTTTGAACAGCGTTTCCGAACTTGAGAAATCGAAAACGGTTAATGTCGCGTATGATGTCATTAATGTGGACCCCACGCTTTCGCTTTCGTATGACATGTCTGATGTGAAAGTCTATTCGTCAGACACTGGATTGCTTATTTCCCGGATTTTTTATGATTCGAAGTTCGAGGAAAATCTGCTTTACAAATCGCTTATTTTGGATAAGATGTCTGTGAATGAAGGGTTTTTATTTGAGAATGTTGTGGCTCAAATGCTGCGTTGCTCTGGTTTTGCCTTGAAATATAATACTTTTTACAATGGGGATTCCAAAAACCGGCGGGAAATTGATTTTCTGATTGCCAAGGGCAAGAAGATTTATCCGATTGAGGTGAAATCGTCATCATATAGAACGCATACTAGTATTGATGAGTTTTGTGAAAAGCATAGGCAGTACATAGGCGGAAGCTATATCATTTATTCTAAAGGCATGCAAACAGAGGACGTCGGTGGCAAATATGTGCGGACTTACCTGCCGTTCTATATGGTTTTTTGCTTATGAAATCGCAGTTGCCCTTCAAATATCAGGTTTTCGGAAATGCTTTCAGTTTGCTTGCAGGATTTTGACTGATTTTGGATTGAATCTTGTAGTCGGGTTGCGTCATATGCGCATCGAAAGAAATGGGTTATATTGATGAATGCAATCTTATTATGCCGGTTTGGATGATCTGAAGATTTCGGTTATGTCCTGTCAGTTAATTTTTCGGATATGGCTAAAGTTTTTGGAAATGCCATTGATTTATAACTAAAGGGCGCTTCTGAAAACCTCAGAGTCCGAACCTGCCAGACGCCTTTCCGGCCATAAAACCGGCAAAAAGCCTCGAGAACGGTCAGTATTCCTGTTTTCCTTTTCTTCTCGG
>CADBSO010000101.1 GCA_902797395.1 uncultured Spirochaetales bacterium | reverse complement strand
CCTCAGGCCGAGGAAGTGCCTTGGCTGGCTGACGCCGTACGAGGCGTACTACGGGGCGGTGTTGCACTTGATTTGACAAATCGCCATGAAAAACCACATAAGCCACTGTCATGAGCGATAAATTAAAAGTGTCCACAGACAACCACAGCCAACAAAAAGAATAAGGCTCAGAGGTATCCATGTGTCCTGCCCACAGAATGCCCCTGAGCCGTTATTCAAAACATAGCAAATTTGAGTTACGTCTCACTTAATTTCCCTTCCTTAAAATCCTGCAAAGCCGTAATAAGCGCATTAATATCCGTATAACTAGTGTATTTATTAATGCCGGCCACATCCGGCAATTCAAACCACGAGTCTCTCGGATAGTTTGATTTGTCCCACCTGACTACAAGTCGCCTCCCGCTCCCTATCTCAGCCAATCCGATGCAAAATACGTCCCCAGTATCATCTGCATTCTCATAAATAACATAAACGTCATAATTCCCCTTATGTTTAATCTTACTCAAGTTTGATCTTCCGCTCATTCTAAAGCCTCCTGCCTAAAAAACGCTTGCCTTCCGTGCAAAACTTGCAAGCAAGCACCCAATGCATGGTCAACACGACATCGCCTCACGCAACTATTCCGTCTTATCTATATCAACATTTTTTGTTTCGTTCGAATCCAAAAAAATCGAAGGTATCAATCTTGAACCCGAACCACCAAGCGCACTGCTCTACCCCAATCTCCATCAGCAGTTTCTATACGATATTCTCTGCGGCCAATATCAATATACAATGCGTACGCACAGCGAACATAAAAGTAACTATTTTCTTCATCGCAAGAGGAACTCCAATAACTACCAAATTGACCAACTGCACGAACAGCTGCTTTATTATTAGGCTGCAAAGTATATCGCTCGCCCGGCGGGTAAAGAAATACAGCTCCAGCCTCCTCCATCTTATCCCACCCTACTATCGAAGTGGTGTCTCCTTTTGTCTCAAAAGAGCAACCATCCGGAATCTCCCATTCGTCTGGCAACAATACAAGACCACTTGAAGTCAAAATACATTTTGACGAGGCTTCTGCACGATCATACAACAAATAATTCCACTCATCTCTAGTCAAAACGTCAAAACCTTTGATGGCATGGCCATTCGCAAGAGGGAACCAACGCCGATAAGCATTTACTCCGGAATCGTCATATATCCTGGCATAGGTTCCCGCCAAACCACTAAGCCACACATAATAAAACAATCCAGTGGTGCTATTATTACCATTGTAACCGTTCTTAGAATCAGCATAAAGCGGTGTTTTGCATTTAACCCCGCCTATTACAGAGTTTTTTTCATTTTCCAAATACCAAGTTCTGTAATCATGTTGGCTCGCCTCTATGTCAAATTTTTTACCATCCCAGAACAAATTCCCCATTGCGAATCTAATCCTAGACTTCTCCCCCACCGAAAACACACCAGAAAGCTTATACTTGCAATGACCGCAGATTGAGCACCAAACATCCGATCCATAGGCATGCTCCCCCTCGTCACTCTTCACATCGTGCCCACAGACAGCAACCCGCCAATGATTATTATCATCAGATGACCATGTTGACGCATAACTATGCTGGTGCTGATAACCACAAATCATGCACTTATAATCCGAATCGTAAACATGCTCATGAGCGCTTTCAACAACTCGCACAGTACATAACGCATTTGCATTCGAAGAAGGAGAAGCGGCCGAAACCTTTACTGATGTCTCCCCGACGGCTTTTGCGGTCACCACCCCTGAAGAACTTACATCTATAATACGGCTGTCATAACCTGAAAACAACAACCTGCCGTCCGTCCCTTCAGCAGGAACTAACGAATACGGCAATTTAACTGTTATAGCCGCACCAAGTTCCAATTCCAAAATTTTATCGCATATGATTTCTGATATAGGAATCCAAGATTCTATCACACAAGTAATCTCTCTTCCCCCAACATCAATCGTTATCACAGCCGTACCATAGCCAACTATTTCCACACATCCATCTGCACTCACGATTGCAACCGACGGATCACTAGAAGCAAACCTGGCATTAAAAGAAACAATTTCCGAAGATCCGTCGGATAAGTTTAACCTGAACATATCCCCTACACTCATGCCAGACATACTTACCTGCCCAGTTTTCCCATCAACATCCACCGTTCCGGAAATAATGCCATCCGACACCCCAATTTCAATCTCCTCCGGAATAATAGGCTTTGCAGAACCAGTACCGCCACAAGACAGCAAAATAAACACCAATACAACGCTCATCAATAAAACAACTGCTTTTGCATGGCACGAGCAATGAAAATTCGTTCTCACATAGTACTTTTTCATAAATCCTTTGCACCCCCTCAATTTCAACACCACCCGCTTGCGAACCTCGTTCAATGCCTCACCAGCATTTCAAACAGCCGCCACAGTATATCATCCGTAAGACGTTTGTATTCTATTATCGCATCCATTAAGTTATCTAATTCTAACTGTGCAATATCTATTTCTCCATTCGGATCGAATGTGCAAGCAATAGGCTTGTCATATCTTATTCTTCTCTCATTACCGATAATTCCCCTATCCCCGAACGAACTGCTTATCCCAATCAAGACACCGTTTCCAACCAAGAAATCCGCATACTGCATAAAACCATCCTCGAAATGAGTTTCAATAAAAATACATCTGTTGCCTTTCAGATCCGTGCCAGTCAAATCCAATTCGCTATGAAAATAATTGCTATTTGAACCGCATCGATAATCGAACTGAACATACTTTTGATTTTGGCATTTCGGTCTCACATCTATATTCAATTTGCTGTTTTTTCTAAGATTTCCTATAAGATCATTGTAATTCATAATCAATCCCCCTTTTAAAAAGAATATATTATTAAGGAAACGCAAGGGCGTTTCCTTCGTCCTCTGGCGTCAATTATAGCCAGAGGACGAAGCCGCCAGGACATTTTTGGCATTTTCGGGGTCTGTCAGCTATCGGCTTCGCTATGGAGATGCTTCGATTTCCATTCGTAAAAATTATCTAGACGGAGGTTTTTTCAAAACCCCTTCCTTCACGCTGCTTGCTCTTTTGAATCAGGGCATAAATCCGATGGATTCTTCTTGAAAACCCCAAATACATACAGTATTCGCGGTTTTCTCGAAGAATGCCCTGGTTCAAAATAGGCTTCGCATCGTTTTGAAATGAGTTTTGAAAAAACCTCAGACGAAAAAATCTTGAAAATCCGTTTTTTTCGTCTAAAATATATCCATGATCCAACGACACGGGTATTTGCAAAAACTATTGAAGCAAAGAGACAAGCTATGTCCGAATACATTTATTCTGCCATATTCAATCGCCGGATATGCGCCGCATATGCGCGCTTTGGGTCGCAAAGCCATTTGGATAGGCGCGAAAGCCAAAAGACAAGGACATTATCAAAGTAATTACAGGAATCAGGAGATGCGGAAAATCTTTTCTGCTCTTTAAGATATTCGCCGAATCCCTGCTTGAAAGCGGAATCGAAGCTCAAAGAATAATCAAAATCGATCTCGAAGACATGGAGAACCAGAAGCTGCGCAACGCTTCGGCCCTCTACGAATATGTTAAAGCAAAAACCGTACAAGAGCATATATGCTACATCCTCATTGATGAAATCCAATATGTCGATGGCTTCGAAGACCTGGTGAATACTCTGAAGAATCATGGGCATGATGTTTACATCACAGGCTCAAACTCAAAACTCCTATCAAGCGACATAAGCACCAGGTTGAGAGGCAGAAGCATTGAAATACAAGTCCACACGCTTTCCTTCAATGAATTCTACAACTACAAAGGGGGTGATGCGCGAGAAGCATATGAAGAGTACCAGCTTTACGGCGGATTCCCATATCTTGTTTCCGAAAATGACATCTCCCTAAAACTCGAATACCTGAAAATGCTTGAGGATACCATTGCAACCAAAGATGTAATAGACAGATACAACATCAGGAACCAAAACCTGTTTTCCAGCGTGTATTTATTCCTGTCTTCCAGCATAGGATCAATAATAAGCGGAAAAAAGATCGTTGATACGCTCATATCGAATGGTTTCAAAACGATAAGTTCCGATGCCGTTCTAGCATATCTGGACTACCTATGCCAATCATTTCTATTCTATAAAGTCTACAGGTATGACATCAAAGGCAAAGCCTATCTCAAGACGCTGAACAAATACTATGCTTCCGACATAGGATTAAGAAACTCCGGGCTGAATTTCAGACAGATAGAAGCTTCCCATACCATGGAAAACATAGTCTACTTAGAACTGATAAACAGAGGGTATCTGGTGGATATCGGAAAAAACAATGAAAAAGAAATAGATTTCATAGCTAGAAACAGCAGGGATACATACTACATACAAGTCGCACTCAATATCAGCACCGAGGAAAAACGCCATCAGGAAACCTCATCATTCCGCGGCCTGGATGACGGCTACAAAAAAAATACTGATCACACAAGACAAAGACCCTTTCCGGCTGCCCGAAAACGGATACCGGAAGATCAACATAATAGATTTCCTGCTCAATGCGAATGCGTTGGAAGAAATATAGACACACCGCCTGCAGAAGCCGCAAATCATCAAAATAATGACGGACCATACGATCCAATCGCAACCTACAACTTCTTCCTGACTGACGGCATGTACCTTCCGAGCGTTATTCCGCTTGTCCTGCGCGCATATCTGCATTACTACAAGGATTCATACCTCAGGGGCTGCAAAATTTCCGATTTCCTGAAGCCGGAAGTGTGCGATGCGCTTAAAAACGGAACGGACAACGAACGGGATCTGATCGACTGCAAAAACGAAATCGTCAAGCGACATGGATGGTACGATTATACGAGCGCCCGAAAAAATCTCAGGTCCGATCACAGTTGCGGAAACGATTTCAATCGAAGAACATTTGCAAAAGAAACGGAATTCGGTCTTGTGTGGCAGTTTTTCTGAATTGCATTCTCGTTTTCATGCTGTCCGTAGCATCATGCGTCCATTCTCCGAATCCTGATTCAGATAGGATAAAAATCAAAAATCGCAGCGGTGATGCCATACACAAGATGCCCGTATTTTCAGCGAACTGCGGACTGGTATCTCTCCAATCTAAAAAATCGCTCCCAAAAGCGCTCTCGATTTCATTGGAAATAGAATGGCATGACGAAGATGCGATAGATATCACCCGAAGCGCGCAAGACCTCGCATCAAGAAGCGATTTGCTGCAATAGTCGGCCCGATGGAAGATCCTCATACTGAAATTTTCGCTCAGGAATGCTTCCATACGAAAAAGCCGCTTGTTCACACCCACAGCATCAAGCGAATCAATCCAGCGCGCGTATTCGCTAAATGCGGCGCGCGCCATAAATGACCCGTTCCTATGGGGTCTTTCAGAAAGCGACATATTCCAATCGGAGGCGCTGCTTTCAAAGGCGTATGCATATGGCGGCCGTTCGATTTCCCTGATTTCAAACGCTGATTCGCATGGCAAGACTTTTTTCAAATGGATTCCATTTCTTGCACACGATTTCAAGCTCGAACTGAAGCGGAATGTCCGGGAGATCATTGTGAAAAAACGGCGGAGAGAACCTGTATTGCGATGTCAGCATCGACTACAAGCTGACGGACATGACCGCAGCAGACCTCAAGAATATCCTGCTCGGAAATCACCTCGACTCATTCCCCAATTCCGATGTCCTTTCAACAAATGGCCGTTCGAATGTCCTATGGTTCTGGACAGGACATTCAACCGCTAATCGTCATCATCCAGCACGGAAGCGAAAAAATTCAAAATCGATTCCGTATGATCAGCCCGATCGTTGTCATGAAGTATCGCATTTGCGACGTCGTAATCGTTACGCGTCCGCATCGCCCTCTCCCACCTTTCTTCCCTCTTCTGCCGATTCAATTTCTCCTCTCTGCTCCAACTGCTTACAAAATCCTTTAAAAAGCTCATACGCATCTCCTTGCCGGCCATTAAAGCGTCCTTTGCTTTATTGGTCTGCGATTATGATTTTATTCAAAGAATGTTCAAAAACGCCATACACAAGAGAGGTTTTTTCAAAACCCCTTCCGTCATACTGCTTGTTCTTTTGAACCAGGGCATAAATCCGATGGATTCTCCGAGAAATGTTTTTTCTCGAGAAGAGAAAAAACACTAATACATACAGTATTCGCGGTTTTCTCGAAGAACGCCCTGATTCAAAATAGCTTCGCATCATTTTGAAATGAGTTTTGAAAAAACCTCAAGGAAAAGTTCTTTTCGAAATTCCTTCCTCAAATAAAGCTGACGATTTCCTGCGACGCCTTTCTTGAGGAAGCGGCGGAAACCCCATCCGGAACATCGGATGCTTCTCTGCCGATAAGGAGAACGGCTGCAGCGCTCATTTCGGACGGTATGTCAAGCATGCGCTTGAACTCCTCCTTTCTATCACCATTGAGCGCAATATTAGGCGATGATATGATTTTCGTTCCGTAACCAAGGAGATTTGCCGCAACAGACATGTTCTGACAAGCCAGACCGGCATCAAATTGGGAATTATCAGCGCAGGACACCACAATCACAGCAGGCGCATCCGTCAAGCCTGCCTTCTTAATCTTGGGAGGCTTGAACCCATCCGGAAGCCTCATCGACGATTGGATTTCCTCAAGAACGGATCCATCCGATACAACGGAAAAGTGCCACGGCTGCTTGTTCATCGCGCTCGGAGCGTTAATTCCGGCATCAAGTATGGTTCGCATGTCCGAATCGGAAATGGAATCATTAGCGAAAAACTGTGTCGTCCTTATGCTCACAACTGTTTTCAGAGGATCAGGCGCTGATGTACCCGATGTCCTTCCGCTGCCTGTACATGACAGCAACATGACAATCAGCCAAAGAACTACTGCAACTGCGAATGCCTCCGAAAAAGCATCTGCAATACGACTCGCCCTTCTGTTGAAAACATCTTTAATTTCCACAATTATCCCCTCTTGATTCCTCTTGAAAACCTATATGCAAGCTTCATATGAGCACAGAGCAATAAAGGGAGCTTTAAGAATCCCGGAATCCGATTCCGCTGATGCCTTTCAAACGATTTGGCTATGTCCGAAAGTTTGACTGATAGGACAGAGCCGCAGAGCCGGAGAGGTGCTGGAGAGGCACGCTTTGGGGCGGAAAGCCT
>CADBSO010000100.1 GCA_902797395.1 uncultured Spirochaetales bacterium | reverse complement strand
TGGCATGATTCCTCCGCCATGAATGCTATCATATTTCCTCTCAAAAAACAATTCTCTAATTTCTAAAGTCGTTTGCTATAATAGAGAGGAAGAGGTATTTGTCGGTCATTCGTCCGTATTTTCATACGGATGTCATAAAGGTCATAACCGGAATAAGGCGCGCTGGAAAATCCGTCATTTTGGATAGCATACGAAACGAACTTATGAATTCCGGAATTAACGAAGATCATATTGTTTTTATGAACTTCGAGGATATTGATTTGGAGTATCTTCTGACAGCCAAGACATTGAATGATGAAATTAAAAGCAGGATAGAAGACGAAGGCAAGTACTATTTGCTGTTTGATGAAATACAGCATGTATCTGATTTCGAAAAGGTTCTGTCATCCTTGAGGGCTGTTTTTGATGTTTCCATATTCGTTACGGGGAGCAATTCGCGTTTGCTATCCGGAGAGTTGTCGTCTTTGCTTACCGGAAGATGTGTAGAGTTTGAAATCCTGCCTTTTGCGTTTTCCGAAGCTTTGGAATATTGCAAGGAAAACGGCAGATTGATCGGGGAAAAGGAGCTGTTTCTGGATTATATGAAGCTGGGAGGTTTTCCTGCAAGGTATTCTTATAGTGACGAGGCTTCGGCAATAAGATATTTGGAATCTGTTTATGATGGCATAATCAATCGTGACATATTATTATCAAGGAAGGGTATTGACAAGGCTTTGTTCAAGAGGATTTCGCTTTATATAATCGCAAACGCAGGCAGGGAGCTTTCTCCAAAAAGCATTTCGAATTATTGCAAGTCAAATAAGATAGCCGATATTTCCGAGCGGTCCGTATATAATTATGTTCAAATGCTTGAGAGTGCATTTCTCATACATAGGGTGGAGAGATATGATATTGTCGGGAAGTCTGCCTTGGGAACGAGAGCGAAGTATTATGCGACTGATACCGGCATGAGAATAGTCAATAGCAATAGGATCCAATGGGAGGATACGTTTTACTTGGAAAACGTGGTGTTCAATGAGTTGCGGACAAGAGGCTATGAGGTTTTCTCCGGCAAAACAAGGAACGGCGAGATTGATTTCGTGGTGGTCCGGAACGGGAGAAAATGCTTTATCCAGGTTGCTTATCTTCTGGCTTCCGAGCAAACGATAGAGAGGGAGTTCGGAGCTTTTGACGCGATTCGTGATCAGTCGCCGAAATATGTGATGTCGTTGGATGAGTTTGATTTTTCCAGAAACGGCGTAGGCCACATCAATATCATGGATTTTCTTCTTGGACGTGCTGATATAGTTTTGTTGTAGCAGAGTATGAGAATATTGCTTTTGGCGATTCTAATATGGTTGCTGGAAATGAAAATTGTTCAAGTTAATAGACAATTTTGGTTTGAATGCTTTGAAAAATAGCCGTTTTGCGTAAAGAATTTGAGTTCAAAAGCATTGCATAGCAGCCTTTATTAGTGTCAGGATATCAAAAAACTCAAAAAAGCCACCGCCCAGCCCGTGCCCATGCTATAATGATGCGCATGGGCACGGGCGGGGCTTGACGCCCCGCAAAAAAATATTCTTTTAATAAGGGAGCGGTTTGTGGAAAATATCGATAAGGTATTCATATCAATTCATGGCAATAGCAATATTGGAAAAAGCGTTGAATTGAAGCGGCTGATATATGGTTTATCACAGCATGACAATGTCAAGAGTTGCATGGTTAGGATTGCGAAAATCAAGAAAGGTGATTTTGATTTTGCAGGCAATCTCGTGGGTGATGACCTGAAAACAGATGATGATCTTAAGGAATTTTTAACTGATGCCGTATCGGAGTTTGTCGATATAAAAGAGCCGGACAATAGGAAACAATTTCAGAAATGTTTGGAAGGGTGCAAGTTTAACAATGGAGGCGAGTATGAGATTGACTTTGTTGCAATTATTGAAATCTCTTCTGAAGATGGCAAAGCATTGACAATTGCGATTTGCACAATTGGCGATAGCGATGATATGGTAAGGTGGAATCTTTGCTCACGATGCCGGAAAAATGCAACTGACAAAGAAAAATACAGGCTCAATAAAAGGTTTGAGGCGGCTGATGTTATCATTTGCGCACTCTCTCACAAAACAGGAAGAAATGGCGGAACGGCTAAGCAGCTGAAAATTGCAGATCAGATAAGCAAATGCAATATCAGGGTTAGGATTGATGTCAAGGTATCTGAAAGCACTAAAATAGCTGGCAAGAAAAATAGTTCAGAGAAGAGTTTTTCTGTAGAGCTGGCTGTCGACATTGTTTTGGAAAATCTGCTTGGCAAGTTAATCGAAGGACTGAGTGTCGTTGTGTCATGGTTGAGAGGTATTGTAGATGTTGTTAATGGAAAAAATGATAATGGAATAGGAAGGTATTGATGGATACTTTAAGGTTTTTGCTTTTTAATGTTCTTATTATGCTTTTACTTGGTATTGCTCAAATGTGTAGTGCCAAGTGTACAAATCGCAGCTCTGACGTATCTTGCGTATATCGGCTTGGGGATGTAGTAGTATGTCATGGATAGGTTATTTTGAGGAGATTCCGGATCCTCCAAGGGGAGGCGGAGGGGATGATGGTAACTTTCCTAAATTGCTTTTCAAGCTTGTTGTATTTGCTGGTATTGTGTTCCTTATTGTTAAGGCTTGTACAGGAAATTGAATATCATAGCGTGTATGCCATGTGGTATTTTACAGCCCAACGAGTCAATTCAACTTTTAAGTGTTAAGTTTTAGCTATCCAGTGACGAATCGGAGAAAACAAGCATGTGCGGTATTTACGGGTTTCTCGAAGAATGCCCTGGTTCAAAATAGGCTTCGCATCATTTTGAAATGAGTTTTGAAAAAACCTCTTGAAAACATTGTCATATTCGGAAATCATAGGGAGAGAAAACATTAAATTTCTGCCGAATTCGGATTTTCTTTCAAAAAGAGATCGGGGCAGAAGGAAAATCACGATATATTTGATTTGATCTGGAGGGGTTCGTATCCGCAGCTATTGCAAGACGAGAGGATACCGAAGGATGTGTTTTATTCTTCATATATTCAAACTTACATAGATAGGGATGTAAGTCAATTTGCCAAGGTAGGGTCGCAGATGGATTTCCTGAAATTCATGAAAGTGTGCGCTGCAAGAAATGCAAGCATGTTGAATTTCTCGGAGATTTCTGCCGATGCGGCGATATCGATTTATCAAGTTAAAAAGTGGTTTTCCATTCTGCTTGCTTCGGACTTGGCATATACAATAGAGCCATATTTCGATAACAGGCTTAAAAGGGCGATCAAAACGCTAAAATTTTATTTTTCAGATACCGGGCTTTGTTCGTATCTCGCATTCTGGAATTCCGCCGGGCATTGGAAGACGGGGCGATGTCTGGAGAATATTTTGAGAATTATGTGATAAATGAAATTATCAAAAGCTATTCGAATTGCGGGGTCAAACCTCATCTTTATTATTATAGGGACAAAGAGAAGAAAGAGATAGACCTGATTGTGGAATCCGATGGCAAATTGCATCCGGTTGAGATAAAGAAAACTGCGACTCCGAAAAAGGACATGATCAAGAACTTTAATGTTATTTCGTCTGAAATGATGGGAGAGGGAGCGCTTGTCTGCAGGCATTCCGAAGATGTTCCTTTGACGAAAGACGTATCGGTGCCGCCGGTGTGGTATTTGTAAAAGGGTTTTGAAAACCTCGGAAAGGTCTTGCGTTTTTTTTTTTTTTTTTTT
>CADBSO010000099.1 GCA_902797395.1 uncultured Spirochaetales bacterium | reverse complement strand
ATTCTGCCATATCCAATCGCCGGATATGCGCCGCATATGCGCGCTTTGGGTCGCAAAGCCATTTGGATAGGCACGAAGCCTTATCCTACATTAAGCTTTTCGCCCCAAAGCGCGCCTCTCCAGCACCTTTCCGGCTCTGCGGCTCTGTCCTATCAGTCAAACTTTCGGACATAGCCTAAGTTTTTAGGTTCGTCTGAAGAATCAAGACTAGCTGTGCTGAGCTGATTTATTTTATCTTCCCGCATCTGGGCAAGCGTCAAATCGGAGCCAACTATTTTTGCCCAAGCATAAATTTGAATCGCCTTCCATCCCGTAACAAGACAACCGAATTGATTAAATGACATTAGCACGCCGTTAAATTTAACATTCTTGTCATCTATGATTTCCGCAACTTTGTCAGGATGATTTATAATCGAGATCTTATCAAGCACATACCATAGTTTGCCGAATGCAGATAAAGCTTTTGCGGCCCGCTGTCTGAACTTAGCAACTCCGATTCTTCGGATTTGAAAAACATCTCTTTAATGCTTTGCAATAACACTTCTACCCACATCAAACAACTCAGATATAGCCATTTGAGTAAGCCAAACATCATTATTCTGAACTCTGACTTCTATATCATCAATTGGAAATGAATATGCAAACATCTTCCGAAGCGCTGCCTTTGCATCGGCGCGGTACGCGTTTTCCTGTGCCGCGCCTGAGACCATTGCAAAAGCCGAGCGCTTATTCCGGAAACAATTCGCTCATAACAGCAGAAAGTTTCGCCTTATCGTAAAAATCTTCCAAATTTTCAATTGTCTTGTCTGGGATCACGCCGCCTTCGACGCTCGTCCAGTCGCTTCCTACGGAAATGCGCATTGCACTGGAATAATTATACATAAAGCCCTCCAAAGTGCTGCCAAAACCTACGGCGCAGCTTCCGCCGCCGGAACGCTGACCGATAATTTTCATGCCGTTTTCAGCGCAAACCGCCGCAAAGGCATTTCCGCACGAAAAGGAAACGAAACTTGTAAGCACGGCAAAATTGTATTTACCTACGATTCTGCTTCTTTTTGCAGCATCGTGATTATCGATTACGCCATCAAGATTCAGATCTGCCGAATACGCGTTCCGCGCCCTTCCGCCGCTGATAACATCATAGTGCCTGATATCAAAGGAATCCAAAATGAAATTGAGCGCATATTCCATGCAATAGATCGCACCGCCGGTATTTTTGGAAAGATCAATTATCACGTTCTTCACGTTGGCGCAGCTAGCATCATTTTCCAATGCGTAAAACGACTTATAAAACAGACCCAATGTATCATTTGGAATCTCGACCAAAGAAGGATCTGGATCTCGATTGCCGCCTAAAGTGTCCGCATATCTCTTCCACCAGTTGTCATCAGAAATTTTAAATGAATCAAAACGGATAATAGCGGTTTTTCCATCACCTGAAAGCTCGAACGAAGGAATGCCGGAATCCAAATCAGCAATGTAACCCACTGGGCAAGTCCCCAGCGTAGCAGCCTTTCTCTTATTGTTAAGCTCCACCGTCAACGCACTGGACAGGTTGCATTTATTGCTCGCCTTTATCTCGAATTTATTCAAATATCTTTCAGGAAGCATGAAGCCGCTATGGCGATCACCATAGTCATTCATGCATAGATTGAACATGCCCTCCGCATATGTCGTCCATGAGGGGGAAAGAAGCTTGGCTTTGGTTTCGGGCGCGTATCTTGTCATGAGCGCATCAAAACCAAGGGCATCCGCTGCGGACGCCACAGCAGCATCAGGATAGCCGGAGCCGTCATCCGCAAATCCGTAATATCCGGAATGTCCATTCAAGCAATCATGGACAAGGCACAAAAGGTTATAGGAACTCCTTATCAGCTCCTCAGGGCGGTTGGCATTGTACCAATCGCTGTCGTATTGCGCATTGCCACCCGGACCGACATATATGCTTTCGCCATTATAGACAGGCATGCTTCCGCCCAGTTTTATTGCAAAAATGTTTGCCAGAACACAAAGCGGAACATAGGCGTCATCAACACCGCCGTAAATCTTGAATCCGTATTTTGAAAGGTCGAAAACCCTCTCCTTTTCACCAAAATACATTTTTATTGTTTTGAGAAGCTTTTCCTCATTAAGCTGTACTGCTTTGTCGAAATTGCTGAAATCCTTCCAGGAAGAAAACCGGATCGTATCATTTTTAGTATCCACCACGACAGGAATCCTATCCGATGAAGGATAGAGAACATAAGTGTATTTCCCGTCACTGCAGGAAGTTTCGTAATCAATATTGAACAACTTTGAAAAGTAGCGAAAGCCTACATAAGGCATATAGCGATTGCCATCATAAAAACGGACATGAAACGAATCTTCCAAGTTTCCCGCCACATAACAAGCGAGAGACTCGCTTACGAAAGCATTTGACTCTTCCTCGGCATTCTTAACGACAACGTAATTATTAGTGCAGGAAACGACAGCAAAGAACAATGCGAAAAAACATATCAGCTTATATTTCATAAAAAAACACCCCTCCCTCCATGTTTTCATTCGATTTTCATGGCGAATTAGCAAGCAATAGCAGCAACCGAACTTCATGATGCGCTTCATAAGGCGTTTGCCAATTCAAGCGCTCTTTGGCCTCGAACCACCCGACCTTTCATTTTAACATTTATTTCCTAGTCTATCAAATCCGCCATATCCTCGCTGTCGCTATTAGGTAATTTGTTCCCTGTCGGTTATCGGTTATTAGTCAAGTTGTTCACAATTTTGTTTTCAATAGATTTGAATTTTATGGCTATGTCCGAAAGTTTGACTGATAGGACAGAGCCTATACTTATAATAGTTAGCATCTGCTAACTGTTAGCCACTGCCAACAATTATATGAAAATAATAGTTTCGCTTCAAATCCTTATGTATATCATGGTAAATAATTGCGAATCAAACACATGTATTAAACCTTTTTTCTTGATATGGTGTTTATTTCACCAAGGCCGCAACTCAAGCAATACACCATTTTTATCAGCTGTATCACAAATCATTCTTTCAACAGCCTCTGACTTATCTATCATGGATATATTCTGAAAGCTTTCATCTGCTTGATTTACGATTTTTTCAAGGTCGCCAAGCTCCATCATGTTCACAGCAAGGCAGAAAAAAACATCCTTTATGTCGTCATCGTATTGGAAAAGAAGATGATTGAGAATCTCTTTTTTCTTTTGCAACTCTACAAGATATTTCTTTTGCCCTTAGCATGTCCTTCTTCTGGTTTCGGTGGGATAAGAGAGAGTCATCTTCATCCAACCCGTCATACTTTTGGCAAAGATAATTCCTTGCACTTAAAGCAATACTCTATATTGTCAGAATTAACTTGTTAATTTGATAATTTTAATATTCGCTGAATTTTCAAAATCTGAAACAAAACGGTAGTTTCTAGCCTAAAAAATATAAGGGAAAAGAATATGAAAGAGAGAATATGCGAAATCTGCACTAATTTTTACAACGGCATTTGTCTTGCAGGTAAAAAAAGGAAATGCGGAAGCCTACCCGGAATTCAGGAAAGACAAGACCACAGAAGCAGTCTATCTTCTAAAATCCGTCTTTGGCTCGAACTCCAAGGAATGAAACCAGATGATAATTTATTTTCCTCCTTTTTCCCTGTTGCATTCCCTGCAAAGCATCTGGCAGTTGTCGTCAGTTGTTTTTCCGCCCTCATGCCAAGGAGTTATATGGTCGCCTTCCATTTCCTCAAAATCCCATATTTTATCTTTTGTAGGCTTATTTTTTGCAACACAGCGAGGACAAATCCCGCCTTGCCTGTTATATGCCCTTCTTTTTTGCGATTTATTGAACTGTCTTGTATTGAGATATTTCACATTTCCCGTAAAAACATACTGGTAAATTCCAGACGAAGGCTCAATCTCATCATCATTAAAAAGCCCCTCTACTTTTTCTTCCAATTCCTTTACAGAGTATGTATTGCTGTGGTATTTTGCATATATCTCGCCCCAAGGGACTGTCTGCATTTCCTTATGGTATTTTGGAAAATGTGCCTGAACCCAATCAATTACTGCTTTAAAGTAAAGCCACAGGTCGTTGCAGTCCGTATCGTTCTGATGTTGCGACATGTATCCGCAAATCGCCTTGCTGTCGTTTGACTGTATTTTCCACTCTATGGCTTTTTCCAAAAGCTGTTGCCTGTCTGCTGTCGCCTTGAGATACCTGTCGGAAATTCTCTTTGCAGGACAGCCCGATTTAGAGAAGTATTTTTTTGCAACTGCAGTCCAGCTCCCCGCATAAATCGCATTTCTTATCTCCTGCTCTGTAAGCTTTAGCCCTGCGATGTTTATCGTTTTGAACCACTCAAGTTTCTCATCTTCCGTTCCTTCACAGAAATAAACCTGCATTTCGTAATCCAAAAATTTCTCCTTTTGCTCTTGTGTGAGGTTATGGAAGTTCTTCAGATACATATTGTCGTTCCAAGAGAAATTCCCCTCATGATAATTGCAGATAGAGAGGGTTCTCTGCTGTCCGTCCAACACCTCGTATCTTCCGTCTTTTCTCACAACCCAATACATAGTGTTAAGCGGAAATCCTTTCATAACAGTTGAAATTACAGCTTGCTGTTGCTCATCGTTGTAGACGAATTCTCTTTGATACGGAGGTCTTATGTCAAGCTTTCCGCCGTATCCTGTCACGCCTTCTTCGCTGTCATCCCTGAAGCCCTCTACAAGTTCTTTTATCTTTATTGTTTTCAATTCTATTTTCATTGCACTTCTTCTCCTTAACGCTATGCCAGTGATTTTTAGAATTTTACCGCCTGGACTTCCGAAAACTCGCTCAGATTCTCCCCATCGGAGTATCTTGCCCAATAATAAAGCGTTTTTCCGCTTAGGCTGTAAAGCGAGCGTGGGTAGCTGAAGCTCAAGTCGAAATTAGTCCGGCTGTCTATTATTATCTTTGCATTGCTTACATTATTTGTTTCACTTGAATATATCATGTATTTTGCTGCATTTTCCTTTCCGTATAATTTAAATATTACAGATAGTGCCACCGAACTTGAAACCCCTTGATAAGCAACAAATCCTTCAATCGGAGCAAGCGTGCCTGGATTGCTTCCGTTTTTGCTTGAGTCTGTGCTTGTAGGCAGGTTTCCCACGCCAGGACACGATGATAATATTAAAGCATATAAAATGACAAAAACACTACTTAGAAATTTTATATTTTTCATGCTATCACTTCTTGTTTTATATGTTTTCATTTGCAATCACCGCCTTTTTGTTTTTGATTAGAATTCTAAAATATGTATGAACACCATTTATATCTGTTCCGTATGTTCCAATAGGATTTGTATATTCAGTTTCAATACAAGCATATCTGCCTATTCCATTTATTATTTCAAATTGTTCAGGATTGTATTTATCTAAAAAAGTTATCGGAACACCCATAATTCCGCTTTTGTAGTCTGTCTCTTTTTCCTGAAACCCGTAGCTTTTCATAATCTCAATCAGCCTCTCTTTTTGGCTTTGATGATTATGCGGAAGTATGGCAGAACTCTCTCTCTCTCGTGTAGACCAGGTCTTTGCCATCGTCTCCTTTTCTGAAGCGAACGATTTCAAACTGCTCTGGGTTGTATTTGTCTAGAAAAGAAATAGGTACTCCGATGCACTCGCAGTAATCCATTGGAATGTCTGAAACCTTGTCCACATTTATCGCATCGTAGTTGTCGTATTTCGGATATTCCTCCGGCGTGTATTTCTTGTAAAGGATCAGATCCTCGTGCCTTTTTGAATGGTCGAGATTAGTGAACCAGTAAGTGTTTCCCATGCTTCTCCACTTTTGTCCGTTTTCATCAACCCAAAATCTTGTTTTCATTTCAGGGTAATAGGATGGGACGGTGAATTTCATATTTCCTCCAGTAAACCCCAACCAAAGCTTGTTATTCCTTATTAACGGGAATATTTCCTTGTATGTTATTGCATTCTGATTTCCGATTATAAGGAATTTTTTATCGTATTCTATAAGCTGTGCCACATACTCTCTAAAAAGTGAGAAAGGGGGATTTGTCACGACAACATCTGCTTGCTTCAATAACTCTATGCACTCTTTGCTCCTGAAATCCCCGTCCCCCTTCAGTTTATTGACTTTGATTGTGGAGAAGTCTGTGTTCGTATCGTCGTTGGGATTTCCCTCATATTCTATCCACACGGCTTTTTCGCTGTTGTTTTCCGAGAACAAATCCACATCTTGATTTTTGTAACAGGTTGTGATTATCTTTTTCAGTCCTAAATGCTTGAAGTTTAATGCAAAATACTTGAAGAAATTTGAAACTCTCGGGTCATCACAGTTGCACAAGACAGTTTTTCCTTTGAAATGTGCCTTGTAATGCTTTAATTCTTTTTCAATATCGGATAGTTGAGTATAGAATTCGTCCTTCTTGTTTATTTTTGCCTGCTTTAGTGTATTGTGAGCCAATTTTTTCTCCTTAACTAATTTTATTATATGAAAAAACAAAAATAAATGCAGAAATGCAGGCATTTCCATTTTTTATCGCTATTGCTTTGCATATCATTGCTTACTCTCTCTTATTTTTGTTTTCAAAACCAAGCGAAAACTTCGGATTTAAAAACTTGCTTCCTTCTTTCTTTTCAAACTCGGCTTTCACATCGGCTGTGTATTCCTTTCCGATCTTTTTACTCACAAACTTCACGCCCTTGCACACCCCGTTTTTCACAAGAGCCTTTATGTTCGCTTTGGTGGGCTTCCAACCTATACTGTCGAAGTATATGTTCTTTTTGAAGACGCTACGTATGTTGTTCTCATCCATCTTGTAGCAATAAGACTTTTGAATATTTTCTATTGCCATATTTTAATTATAACATTAAAAATATTTTTATGAAAAAACCTTCCATCTCACCCTCACATCTTCCTTCCTGTCGATTTCAACTCTGTCCATCAGTTTCCTGAAAACATCATCAACCATTCCTTCAACGGCTCGGTGATGTCAGACAAATTCTTAAGAAATTTCTCGGCATTTACTTCTCTTGTTCTCTTATCATCTATTTCAGCAGTCACTCTAATTTTGTTTCCATGTTGAATATATCACTCCTAATTTTTCACAACCTTCTTGAATCCGAGATCTTCAAGCCACTTGTTGACTTTGTCCCTTGATGATTCCTCCCTTATGGAAACTCCAGTTAAAGTAAGTCCTTCTTTGAATGTTGAATTTTTCAGCTTTTCCTTTATCGTGTTGAGCCCAGAACCAAATCCGCTGCCGCCTGCTGTGTTAAACGGTATTATCGTCTTTCCCCTGAAATCAAGATTCTTGTCTTCAAGAAATGCGAGAACTATCATCGGACAGTCTCCCCACCATGTCGGAAATCCAAGGAATATGTTGTCGTATTTTTCTATTGAGTCTAATCTTTCCAAAAGCTCAGGTCGGGCGTTCTCATTTCTCTCTTTTGTTGCCCTTTCAAGCGTTTCATCATAGCTTTGCGGATAAGGCTCCTTTGCCTTTATCTCAAAAACATCAGCATCTATTCTGTCATTTATGTATCCTGCCATCACTGCTGTGTTTCCGACATCCACATTGCTATCCTGCCAGTTCTCCCCGGCTCGTGAAAAGAATACAATCAGATTCTTAGAATCGGAATTCAAACTTGTTTCAGTCCTACTTGAGTTTCTATCATTGGAATTGATTTTTCTAGTCTGGCAGGAAACAAACAAGCAAACTGCAAAGACAAGTAGAAAAAGTATTCTTAGAAATTTCACATTAAACATATCGCATCCAAATCTCCCAAATTTCAGTTTGTCTTAGAAAAAAGAAATGTGGTTCTGCGTTTTGCTATCTTCCATTTTCCGTTCACTTTTCTGTAGGTGTCTGTGTATCTCACGTAATTTGTCGTCGAGATATCATTGCCATCCTTTTCGTTGACCAATGTGGCCTGGCAGTATGCCGTGCCCTCTGCTGTATCTTTACTATATGATGTGAGTGTCTGCTGGCCGTTCAAGTGGTACACTGCCTTGCAGGGTACAACCGTATTTGTAAAGGCGCCAAAAAGAGCTTTTTTGCCCCTTATT